>CAMOTK010000197.1 GCA_946625715.1 uncultured Prevotella sp.
TAGATGGCAGCCGACGAGGCATCCTTCAGCACGTCGATCTGCTCGATGTCGTCAGGGTTGATCTCCGAGAGACTACCGGCAAACTGCATACCGTCGAGAATAATCAGCGGTGCATTGTGCGAACCGTCGGTATAGAGTGAGTTCTGTCCACGCAACTGGATGCTGGCGTTGGCCTGAGCATCAGAGCTGAATCCAATCTGCAGACCCGGTGTGCCGCGCAGCAGGTCCTGCACAGTGCCAGGGTTCTGGTCGGCAATCTTGTTGGGGTCGATCTGAACCACCGAACCGGTCAGGTCTTTCTTACGCATGGTACCGTAACCCACGACTACCACTTCCTGCAGAGTCTCAGTGTCTTCTTCGATGGTTACGTTGACGCTTTGGCCGGCCTTGAAGGCCACTTCCTGAGGCTTATAGCCCACATAGGTAATAACTAATACCCCCCCCGACGGAGCGTTTCTCATCTCGAAGTTTCCATCGATGTCGGTCACTACACCCAAGTTGGAGCCTTTCACTTTGACGGTGGCGCCGATAATAGGCTCACCCATCTTGTCTTTCACCTGGCCTCTCACGACATTGTTCTGTTGAACAGCCTGAGCAGCCTGGTCTGCTTTTGACGGCAGGGGAATGGCAACCATTCCTGCAGCCAACGCCATGACGAAACATAGTTTGCGGCATGGATTCATTAGATTAGCATACTTCATTTAAATTGGTTTTGGTTGAATGTTGATTATTTCAGTTAGTTACTGTTATCTTCTGTTTTTTAGGTTCGTTGCAAAGGTCTGCATTTTCCGTGAAACTCACGTCTACTATTTGTGATTTTTTGGGCACAAATCGTTAATCGCCCAAGAATTTGCCCATTTCCCACGCCTCTTGCCAGCGCACCACGGGCACGCCGCCCTCAAATGCTATGGGCAGCCACACGTAGCGGGCATCGCTGGGATGCTTCGGCCGCCAGATGTCGGCCATGAAGAGATAGCGCGGCGACTTCAGGGCGTTACCCCCGCTATGATTGATTTGCAGCACATAGGTGCTCTGTGCGCCGAAGGTCTTCGCGGCATTGGGTCCTGTGCAGGGATTGGGATGCTGCGTCCACGGTCCCCAGATAGAGGGTGCCGAGAACATGCGGGCCTCGTTGGGCTCCCATCCGGTACAGCCCGAGGTGATCATCCAGTAGGTGCCCTCGTGCTTGAAGAGGGCCGGTGCCTCATTCTGTCCGCCGGGAGCCACGCGCGTGTAGCGCCCGGTGTGGTGCAGGTAGTCGTCGGTCAGCTCAGCCACATGCATCGTCAGGTTGTCCTCCGACGAGAAGATGTGGTAGGCCCGTCCGTCGTCATCCACGTAGAGGGTCATGTCGCGCGACATTTGTCCCCCCTGCAGATCGCGCTTCAGGAACAGTCCTTTCTTGATGGCCTCACGCCAGGCTGGTGTCCACCACTCGCGGTAGTCGTCGGCCTTCAGCTTGTTCATGCGGCGTATGTCCTTGCGGCTCATGTCAACAGGATAAAGTCCCGCATTGGCACGCTGCGAGTAGAGGAACGTGTAAGGCCCTTCGGGCTTGTCGCTCACAGCCACGCCGTAGCGGGCAGCCCGGTAGCCTTGTCCCTTCAGCTCGAGGTGGAACCACATGACGAACTTTCCCGTCACCTTATTATATATAACCTTCGGGCGCTCCAGCACACAGCCCCGCTCGATGTCGCTTCCCGGCTCGTCGCTCACGCTCAGCGCCACCCCGCAGTTGCGCCAGTGCACCAGGTCTTCCGATGCATAGCACATCACGCCCACGAGGGCTGCCGACGTGTGGTCGGCCTTATGCTCGCCAAACCAGTAGTAGGTGCCGTTGTGCTCCACGATGCCGCCTCCGTGGGCGTTGATGTGGCGGCCACTGGCGTCGGGCCACAGCGCTCCCGGGCGCACCAGCCGGGGCTGGCTCTGCCGCTCGTCCCAATAGCGCTCCAGCCGTCGGGCCTCGTCGAGCGTTATCTGTATCACGCTGCCATGCTTGGGCGAGGAGAAGTTGGTGGCTTTCATCACACCCTCGTTGAAGCGGCCCAGCGGCTTGAAGGTCTTGAAGTCGGTGGTCTCCACAAAGCCGAAGTTGTGCGGACGGGCACTGTAGATGTCGTACATGATGACCCACCGGTCCTCACCGATGCGCTTCCACACGTTCGGGGCCTCGCAGCCCTTCGGCTCGGCGTCAATCTGCTCGTGGTGGTAGTCGCTGTAGCTGTTGATGCGGTCGCTGATCATGTATTTGATGCCGCCGGGATTCTCCTGCGCCACATAGGTCATAAAATAACGGCCGTCGGGCATCGGACAGATGTCGGCGTCGAGCACCTGAATCGTCTCGTCGGGATACTCGAACAGTAGCTGCGGCTCGGTCTCGAGCGTGGTGAAGTCGTCGTTGGCATAGCTGTAGTAAAGCTTGGTGCGCCCGCCGGCCTGCTGACGGATGGTGAAATAGACCATCAGCTTCTGCGCCTGCGGGTCCCAGATGGTCTGGGGAGCCCACGCACAGCCAATCTGGCCGAAGTGCTCGGGGAAGAGCTCGTCGATGCGCACCTCGGTGTGTGTCCAGTGTATCAGGTCGTCCGACCGCATCAGCACCAGTCCACGGTTGTTGCCCCATCCAAACTCGTCGGGGCGCTCCCAGCGCGTGGTGCGCAGACCCATCTCGCGGCCGAACACATGCAGGTCGGTCATGGCGATATAGAACTTGCCGTTGGGTGCGCGGTAGATATGCGGGTCGCGGATGCCCCGCTGGTCGGCTATCGAGTCGCCGGCGATGATAGGCTCGCTGCCGTTGATGGCCTTAAACGTATAGCCGTCGTAGCTCACAGCCATGAACAGCGAGTGGGTGGCATCGTTGAAATAGGTGAACAGATAGGCACCCATCTCCTTCTCAGAAGGCATGGACTGCAGGTTGCCTGCATTCGCTGTGGCGACCATTGCCAGAGCGAGGAAAATAGTAAGGAATATCTTTCGCATGGTATCAAAAGGTTAGCATTCTGGCTGCAAAGATAACAAAAAACTTCATTTTCAAGAAGCAATCATCACTTTTTTGTAGAAAAGGATGCGGCAAAAGCCGCTGGCCTAAGGGGCAAAGGGCGCGGAGTATTCAGATTTTTCGGAGTATTCAGAGTATTCAGAGTATTCGGAGTATTCGGAATTTTCGGAATTTTCAGAATTTTCAGAATTCTCCGATTATTCCGAATTAGTACCTCGAAACTATTTTTCGGCCATTATTTTTGCTTTATCGTGGAAAAAGTGTATCTTTGCGGAATAAATATGACAACACGGTTGTCAGAGGAAAACAAAATGAAGAATCTGTTTCGACTGATACGCCCCAAGCAGTGGCTCAAGAATGTGTTTGTGCTGGTGCCCATCTTCTTCAGCGGTCACCTGTTGGACGTTGACTGCCTGTATGCGGGCCTTGTCACGTTTGTGGCTTTCTCGATGATTGCTTCGTCGGTGTACTGCTTCAACGACATTATTGACGTGGAGGCCGACCGCCGCCACCCGGTGAAATGCAGCCGTCCGATAGCATCGGGGGCCATCTCGTTGAAGCAGGCCTACGGGCTGATGGCGCTGATGCTGGCGCTCTCGATGGTGGCGCTGCTGTTGCTGCAGGCCAACTATTGGAAAGTGCTGCTGGTGATACTAGGCTATTATGTGCTGAATCTGGCCTATTGTGCCGAGCTCAAGCAGCATGCCATTGTCGACGTGTGCATCATCGCCTTCGGGTTTGTGCTGCGCCTGTTGGCCGGTGGCTTTGCCACGGGCATCGTGCTGAGCCGCTGGATTGTGCTGATGACCTTCCTCATCACGCTGTTCATGTCGTTTGG
>CAMOTK010000198.1 GCA_946625715.1 uncultured Prevotella sp.
GGAGCCGCTCCACGGGCTCGACAACCGCAATCGCCAGCTCGTGAAAGACATTATCAACACCTTCTGCGAGCGCAAAAACAAAACGCTTATTATGGTGACCCACTATCAGGAAGAACTGCCTCAGTGCATCACCCACTCACTCTACCTCAAAAAACAACAATAACACAACAGATATGAAAAAGATTTTGATTGCCCTGCTGCTGGCTTGCACCACCAACATGTTTGGCCAGCAGGTGTACACAGAAATTAAAGAGAAGGCTCAGGCGGTGGTCAACGATGCCAATGCCAATCCTTTGCTCAAGCAAATCAGCCGCTTCAAGATTGATGCGCTCGACTATATGGCCATGAAGATGCGCGAGCAGATGCCCGACTCTACTGCCAACTATCTCGACCGCCAGGCTTTTGCCATGAACAACTTCGTGAGCTACTACATGCAGAAGCTCATTGAGAATCGCACTCAGCCGAATGCCTTCCAGGTGAAGATTATCGAAGCCTTCATGGATGCCTCGTTTTCCAACCCGCTGTTCAACGACCCCGACAAGGAGCTGACGCTGGCCTACTTCTCTGACGGCAACAGCCTGACGCGCTTCTCGCTCGACACCGACTGGCGTCGCGCCGTGCTTGCTGCCAAAGAACTGGTGAGACTGGCGGAAGAAAAGTAGCCTTTAGCCGAGCATCTTCTGCATGTTCAATCCCATGATGCGACCGCCGGCCGTCACTATGGCCACCACCTTATAGGTGTCGAAGCGGTCCTTCTCGGGATTGGTGTAACTGATACTCTGGTCGACGACCACCGTAACATTGAAGAAGAAGGAATCGTCGTCGAGCGGTTTCTTCTCGATATGCCAGTCGTTGGTCAGCCGATAGAGTATGCGCTTCAAGTCGGCAGGCTGATGCAACTTCTGCATATAGAGCAGCACTTCCTGCTGACTGGTTTTTGTGCGATGCATAAACGTTGTGAGCTCTGGGGCAAGGGTGGCTAAAAGTCGCGATTCGTCGCCCTGCGACAAGGCCACGAAATAGTTGTGGAACAGCTGCCGCAGCATCTCCTTCTCATCGTCGCTCACTTGCAGCGAAGCCACCTTATCATAACACATGCGTGCTTCGTCGAAATGGCTGCCGTAGGCATGCTCGGTCATATAGCGCTGATAGGCCTCGGCTGTGTTCTCGGCACTGGCCGCCACCCAGTCGAGCGAGTCGATTCTGATGTTGGCGTCGGGCACATGTACATTCTTCGGATAGCGCTTCACGAAACTTCTCAGCCTGTCGCTCGAAAGATTGCGCAGCACGTCGTTCCATTCGCTTTCTATCCCTTCAACGACTCTCAGTTGTTGCATGATGCTGTCGCGATGAGCCTTCGGGCCATCGGCGTGCATATCGAGATAATGGCGAAGCACGGTCGGCTCCATGCTGTTCAGCGCCGCCCGATAGGCCCGTTGCTCTGTTTCGTTCTTGTCTTGCTGCTTCAGGTACACAAGAGCGCCGCCACCGCCCACCAAAAGAATACATAGAATAATCGCAGTCACAAGACATCCGTGACCTTTCTTGGGCTTCTTCTGTTCTGTTTCCGTTTCTGCCATACCTGCGTAGGTTAGTGAATAAACTTCAGCTCACGCAATCCGTGGCGCCCCATGAACCTACTCTTGTCCACGTGTCCCGAGATGCCCGATATGCGGCCTTTCGCCGTATATTGCCAAAGGGTGATGTCGCGCTCGTCGGCCAGCACGGGCTCCTCGTCGGTGTACATAGCTATCATGATGAGATAGTCGTCTATACGGTGTTGCAGATGCTTGTTGTAGAAGTTGCGGCCCGTATAGATGAGCGGTTTCTGGTGGTACGTCTGTTCCATGAGGTCCAGAAACTTATAGAGCGAATCGCAAAAGGCTTCATTATCCAAACCGCCCGTGCTCTCAACGTCGAGCATCGGAATCAGGTCTTGTTCGCCCGGCAGACACTGTGTCTTAAAGTTCTCCAGTTGCGTGAGCAGGTCGGTCTTCGGACGAAAGAAGTGGTAGCTGCCCACCTTCAGTCCGTGGCGATGGGCCATGTCGATGTTGCGCTCGTAGCGGGCGTCAATGCGGTCGCCGCCCTCGGTAGCCTTCAGGTAGACGTAGGCCATGCTACTATTGTCGCCCACCGTTTCCCAGAACACTTCGCCCTGATAGTGGCTGAGGTCGATGCCGTGCACATGTCCGCACGTATCTTCGCATTGCAGATAGGGATTCTCGTGAATGGTCGGCGGGGCCACATAGCGCGGTCTGACCGTCCGACTTTTTTTCACAGTTCTATGTTTACGAACACTCCGCGAGTGTGTATTTGTTCTTGCTGCCACGTCAACCGTCCCTACAGAAAACAGGGCCAGAACGAGCATCCATATAGTCAATCTTTTCATCTTATCAAATAGTTCAGTTTCCTTTTCGGCTTGCAAAGTTACGAAAAGTCGAGTGAAAAGCCAAATTTTATTTGAGCTTTTCCAAGACGAAGTAACTTCGGCGAAGCCAGAGTTACGAAAAAACGGAATACGGTCATGTCTTCGATGTTGAGTTGGCAGGTCTGGATGTCATGAATGATGCGCTGGTCGATGGCCTTGGCCTTCTCGTCGGAGTATTCTTTCTGGATGTCAAGCACTAACGAGCGGGCGCAAAGGTCAGACCCTCTATGTGCTTTATCAGCCACTGTATGCATGGCGTAAGCCTTGCACCGCCACCTGCGTTGTATGACTGATGGCGCAGACGGTCTCAGCCAGCCGATTGAGATAATGAAAGCGTTCGTATGAACTTGCGAACGAAGGCAGATCATCAGGCCATGGAGCGAGAATAAGAAGCGAACCATAGGCACAAGCTTCGAAACGGCTGCGCTCTGGTTTCCAATAACGGCCAATAGGGTCAGCTTGCAGGTGAATCAGTCGCAGCCTCTGTTTTAAGGCCATATTCTTGATACGTTTCTCACATTCGGATACGCCAGGAGTAACCAGTACGTCGCCGCTTTGTGCTGCTAATAACAGGCGCTGACTCTCTGCTTTCCAGAAGTCAGTGTTTTCTGTGGGTATGCCATCTGTATAGCGGTGGAACAGCACTTGCTCTTTCTCCGGCTGACGAAGGAGGAGCAAATTGCCGAAGGCACTGTAGCGCGTGCCGCCAATGGTGATGCACAACGAGCGCTGAAACAAATCGGGATATTCGCGCCGCATCATGTAGCGCAGCGGATTATCGCGGAGATAGCGCTTCCAATTGTCCAGCTGTCCGTCGCGCATGAGGATGTGGTCGTTGTAGTTGGGCTCGAAGAGAGGACGGCGATTCTCTGAGGCTGACGCCACAGACACGGTGGCTTCCTGCCCCCACCAGGCTCGGCTGACACCGCCTTTGAAAGCACCAACGATGATGCCCAGATGTTTGCCTTTGGGCAATGGCTGGTTGATGCGGATAATCATGTGCAGATGGTCTGGCATAAGACACACCTGCCAAACATCGACCATCGGATAGTAGTGATGTATCTTGGGTATTTCTGTGTCAAGAACGACCTGCCCCAAGGACGAGGGCCTAAGCCGAGGCTTTTCTCCAAAGCCCCTGGCGGTGCCTACAATATCTCCAAAGACAGGCTGACGCCCAGCCACCACGATGGTCACCTCGTATGTACCTGGCACAGCATAGTCATGTCCATACATGCGGCGTGTCTGACAACTCTCAATCATAATTCAGCCTAATTACCTTGCAAAGGTACTGCTTTTCATCTAGAAATCTCCTTTTTTGCTTTATCAACCGCCATTTTTCTTCATTTTTTAACATTGGCACGTAGTATAAAGCGTTATTTCGAACTGAACCCCAATGCGCGTGAA
>CAMOTK010000199.1 GCA_946625715.1 uncultured Prevotella sp.
ACTTTTGTGTCATAAAGTGCCGTTTTACGAGTCATAAAGTGCCGTTTTACGAGTCGCAAAGTGGCACTTTACTATAGACAAGTTTGCGGGTGGTGGTGCGAGCCTCGCGCCAACGAGGATAAAAGCGGTCCATCAAGGCGTGGAAACGGGCGTTGTGACTGGGTTCCAACAGGTGGCAAAGCTCGTGTACAACCACATGCTCAACACACCATTCAGGCAGTAGCAAGAGATAGAGCGAGAAACAGATGGATTTGTTACGCACGTTGCAGACGCCCCAACGCGAAATCATGGCCCTGAAATTGATGGATTGCGGACAGACTCCCATCGCCTGACTATGCTGTTCAACCATGGGTTCGATGAGCGTTCGCAGACGCAAAACTGCCGCCTGCTTTTCTATACGAGTACCAAGCGGCAACTGCTTGTAAAACAGCGTTCTGTGGTTCTGATGTTCAAGCGTGCGTTGAGAGGCTTTTTCCATCCAGTCGCGATGCGCTTCAACAAACCGTTCCACCTCGCGCTTAGATATGCCAAAAGGCACTGAAACATGTACATCGCCATTCTTCACGATGCGCATGGACAGCCGTCGGGTTCTTCTGTAAGTGACTATAATCTCTGACATAATAGTGCCATTTTTAATGGCCTGCAAAATTACGAATAATTTTCTCTTACACCAAATATTCGGTCTTTTGTTTTGTATTCTCACAGAAAATGACTAACTTTGCACGCTTAAATGTACAAGATAACATAAAATCAAGGTATTTAAATATGTTCATGAGTGACAACCCAAATAGCAAGGGCTTCTCTATGATTGCCGACATCGAAGGAGAGTTTGGCGATTTGATGAATATGGAAGTCCCCGACATTGTACCCATTCTACCTGTACGCAATCTGGTGCTCTTCCCCGGCGTGATAACGCCCATACTCATCGGTCGCGAGTCGAGCCTGCGACTCACTAAGCAGGCCGAGAACTCGGGCAGCGTGATTGGCGTTGTGGCCCAGCGCGATGTGGAGGTTGAAATGCCCCTTCGTGCCGACCTGTACGACTATGGCGTGTTTGCTAAAGTGGTGAAGCGCATAGCTCTTCCCAACGGTTCTATGACCGCTATCCTTCAGGGCATGGGCCGCTTCCGTCTGAAAGATTTCGTGGGCACCGAACCTTATATCGTAGCCCATGTGGAGCGGGCACCCGAAGAGCAGCCCGACAAGAGCGACAGCGAGTGGAAAACGGCCATGCAAGACCTGCGGCAGATGACGAACAACTACATCAACATCTCCGACGACATTCCCGATGAGGCCACGTTTGCCGTGCGCAATATCACGAACAACGTGATGGCCCTCAACTTCATCTGCTCGAACATGCCCTTCAGCACCAGCGACAAGATGCGCCTGCTTGCTACCGAGAGCATGAAGGAGCGCCTCTTCGGCACGATGAAGGTCATGAATCGCGAAATCAACCTGCAAAACCTGAAGGCCGACATCCGCAACAAGACGCGCGAGGATATTGACGAGCAGCAGAAAAACTACTTCCTGCAACAGCAAATCAAGAACCTGCAGGCCGAGATGGGCGGCGAGTCGTCGGAGAAGAAGGCGCTCATGGAAAAAGCGGCCAAGAAGAAGTGGCCCGAGGAGATTGCACAGGTGTTCCAAAAGGAAGCCGACAAGCTGGACAATCTGAATCCGCAGAGTCCCGACTTCAACGTACAGCTGACCTATCTGCAAACCATGGTGGGACTGCCTTGGGGAGAGTATACCAAGGACAATCTCGACCTGAAACGCGCTCAGCGCATACTCGACCAAGACCACTACGGCATGGAGAAAGTGAAGGAGCGCATACTTGAATACATGTCGGTACTGTCGCTTCGCGGCGACCTGAAGAGCCCCATTCTCTGTCTTTACGGTCCTCCGGGCGTGGGCAAGACCTCGCTGGGCAAGTCTATTGCGGCAGCCATGAAACGCAAGTACGTCCGCGTGTCACTGGGCGGTCTGCACGACGAAGCCGAAATACGCGGCCATCGTCGTACATACATCGGCGCCATGCCCGGTCGCATCATTAAGAGCATACAGAAAGCCGGTTCGAGCAATCCCGTCTTCATTCTCGACGAGATTGACAAAGTGACACAGGCCACCGTCAACGGCGATCCTGCCAGCGCACTGCTCGAAGTGCTCGACCCCGAGCAGAACAATGCGTTCCACGACAACTATCTCGACGTCGACTACGACCTTTCGAAGGTGCTCTTTGTGGCTACGGCCAACAATCTCTCTACCATTCCCCGTCCCCTACTCGACCGTATGGAAATCATCGAAGTGAGCGGCTATATCACGGAAGAGAAGATTGAGATTGCCAAGCGCCATCTGGTGCCTCGCGAACTGGAGAACACGGGCTTGAACACGCTCAAGAAAAAGCCCACGTTCAACAAGGCTGCCATCGAGATGATTATCGAACGCTACACCCGTGAGAGCGGTGTGCGACAGCTGGAGAAGCAAATCAACAAAGCCATGCGCAAGTTGGCCTACAAGCGACAGTTGGAAGGCGACATGCCCTACATGAAAATTACACCCAACGAACTGGAAGACTTGCTGGGCAAACCGCCATTCTATCGCGATATCTATCAGGGCAACAACTACGCAGGCGTGGTGACAGGTCTGGCGTGGACCAGTGTAGGCGGTGAAATCCTCTTCATCGAGACTTCGCTCTCGAAGGGTAAAGCCGGCAAACTGACGCTGACGGGCAACCTGGGCGACGTGATGAAGGAGAGCGCCGTCATTGCTTTGGAGTATGTCAAAGCTCATGTCGACCGCCTCGGCGTTGACTATCGCGTGTTCGACAACTGGAACATTCACATCCACGTGCCAGAAGGCGCCACTCCGAAAGACGGCCCTTCGGCCGGCATCACCATTGCCACCAGTATTGCCTCGGCACTCACGCAGCGCAAGGTGCGCAAGAACACGGCCATGACGGGCGAAATCACCCTGCGCGGCAAGGTGCTGCCCGTGGGCGGCATCAAGGAAAAGATCCTGGCAGCCAAGCGTGCCGGCATTACCGACATCGTGATGTGTCGCGAAAACGAGAAAGATATCAACGAAATACCCGAAATGTATCTGAAGGGCGTCAATTTCCATTATGTGGAAAACGTGCAAGACGTGTGGGACTTTGCACTTACCAACGAAGTGGTGCAGAACCCGCTTTCCTTCGAAATACCCGACGAACCTGAGAAGAAATGACATTCGAGATTCAGCATAACGATTCGTACAGCAGTGCACGCACAGGACTTATTACCACTGCTCACGGACAAATCAAAACGCCCATCTTCATGCCCGTAGGTACGGCAGGAACGGTGAAAGGTGTGCACTTCAGCGAACTGAGGGACCAGGTGAAGGCTCAGATTATTCTTGGCAACACTTATCATCTCTATTTGCGCCCAGGTCTCGACACGTTGCGGAAGGCTGGCGGACTGCATAAGTTCAACACCTGGGACCGTCCTATCCTCACCGACTCGGGCGGCTTCCAAGTTTTCTCGTTGACCGGCATTCGCAAACTGCGTGAGGAAGGCTGCGAGTTCCGTTCGCACATTGACGGTTCGAAGCATATTTTCACGCCGGAGAACGTGATGGACACAGAACGCGTGATTGGCGCCGACATCATGATGGCACTCGACGAATGTCCGCCTGGACAAAGCGACTACCAATATGCCAAACGCTCGTTGGGACTCACACAGCGTTGGTTGGACCGCTGCATCAAGCGCTTCAACGAGACCGAACCGCTCTACGGCTACGAGCAGACGCTCTTCCCTATCCTGCAAGGTTGCACATTCAAAGAC
>CAMOTK010000200.1 GCA_946625715.1 uncultured Prevotella sp.
CTGTTCTGGGACGAGTTCTCCAGCTGGTATCTCGAGATGGTGAAGCCCGCCTACGTCGACGGACAGCCACAGCCTATCGACGGCGAGACTTATCGCCAGACGCTCCACTTCTTCGAGGTACTGCTGAAGATGTTGCATCCGTTCATGCCCTTCATCACCGAAGAGCTTTGGCAGGCACTCTACGAGCACGAGGCAGGCGCCAGCATCATGCGCGAGAAGTTGGAACTGCCCATGCCTACAGCCGACGACGACCGCTTGGTGGCCGATGTTGAGCAGGTGAAGCAGATTGTTTCGGGTGTGCGTACGGTGCGCAGTCAGAAGAACATTGCGCCGAAGGAGAAACTGCAGCTGCTGGCCGTAGAAAAGAACCGCTACGAGGCCTACAACGACATTGTCGTGAAGATGGCCAACCTCTCGGCTATCGAGGTGGTGGCAGAGAAAGATGCCACAGCGAGCGCCTTCATGGTGGGCACCGACGAGTTTGCCGTACCTCTTGGCGACATGATTGACGCCGCTGCCGAGATAGAGAAGATGGAAGCACAGATTAAGCATCTGGAAGGCTTCCTCGTAGGCGTTCAGAAGAAGCTGAGCAACGAGCGCTTCGTGCAGAATGCCCCCGAGGCCGTTGTGGCCTTGGAGCGCAAGAAGCAGAGCGATGCCGAAGAGAAGATTGCCACGCTGCGCGAGTCGATTGCCGCGCTGAAGAAGTAATCGCTGCTTTTTTAAAGCTTTACGATAGCTTCCAAACCATCGTACGTCAGCATCTGGCCTTCCGGATGTTCGTCGTCCAGCGGTTTGGGAGCTTCTTTTGTGACGTAAACGATGTTGAAGCGACGCTTGCTGAGCATGCCCGGGAAGCTGCCTTTGCGCGCACCAAAGGTGAGCGTGCGTGTGGCTTCGTGATAGCTGATGTCGATGGTGGCATACTGCCCTTGCTCATAGTTGTAGTTGGTGCCTTCGTCCTCGTAGAGGGTGAAGTGAGCATCGCGACCGGCGTAGACGTAGAGGTCGATGAGCTCGGGTGCTTTCTCGTCGCTCCACTCCATAGCGGGACCAAGGGGAATGATGCTACCCTCGGGCACGAACAAGGGGATGCGGTCGAGAGGTGCGGCAACCGGCTGACGGCCGTCGGCCACCTGACCCGACGAAGCGTCGTACCAGACACGCTCTTTGGGGAAGTAGACGTTGCGCGAACGGGCACCATAGGTGCTCACCGGACAAACCATGAGCGAGGGACCGAAGAGCCACTGGTCTTTGACGTTGCACGCTTGGGGGTCGTCGGGGAAGTCCATCACCAGAGCACGCATCATCGTGTAGTGGCGCAGATGCACCCAACCAGCCATTGAGTAGAGATAGGGCATGAGCCGATAGCGCAAGCGGTCGTAGTAGAGAAACGAGCGGTAGGCAGGATGGTCTTCGGGTGCAATGTTCCACGGTTCGCGCAGCGGCCACTGTCCGTGGGCTCTGAACAGGGGGGTGAACGCCCCGAACTGGTGCCAGCGCGTCTGTAGTTCGCGCCACTCCCTGAGGTCGTCGCTTTCTTCCAATTCTTTATTCTTCGAAGCCTTCACGTAGCGGCGTTCCACACAGAAACCGCCGATGTCCATACCCCAGAATGGCAGGCCGGAGAGGGCGTAGTTCATGCCTGCCGTCATTTGTGCGCGCATGTCTTCCCAACGGGTGCCGATGTCGCCGCTCCAGGTGGCTGTGCCGTAACGCTGCAGGCCTGCAAATCCACTGCGGGTGAGCAGAAACACACGCGGCTGATTGGTGGGGCTGGTCGACTGGCGCTGACCTTCGTAGATGGCTTGCGCGTTGACCAGCGCATAGGCGTTGAAGTATTCGGTGGCGGTGCCGAGGGCCGTAGGGCCACAGAGGGCCTTGCGGTACCACATGGGGGTGCAGTCGCGCACGTTGGGCTCAGAGGCATCCATCCACCAGGCATCAATCCTGGCGTGCTCCGAGGGTTGCAAACCGGAATAGAGCTGCTTGTCCATCTGCTGCCAGAATAGCTGGCGTGCGCCGGGCGAATAGGCATCGTAGAAGGATCCCACGTAGCCGCGGCCCACCCAGTCGTGTATGTCGTCGCTGACGGCCTGATGGTACATCCATCCTTGGCGGTCGAAGGCCTTGTAGTGGTCGGTGTTCACGTAGAACTTTGGCCAGACGCTAATCATGAGCCGTCCATGCAACCGGTGAATGCTGTCGACCATTGCCTGCGGGTTGGGATAGCGCGCGGCTTCAAAGCTATGGCTGCCCCACTGGTCTTCGGGCCAGTAGTTCCAGTCTTGCACTATGTTGTCGATGGGTATGTGGCGACGGCGAAACTCGCTGAGCGTCTGTTCCACCTCGGCCTGTGTCTTGTAACGCTCGCGACTCTGCCAGTAGCCGAGTGCCCACTTGGGATAGACGGGCGCCCTACCGGTGAGGGTGCGATAGCCACCTATGACATCATCGAGCGTCTCGCCACCTATGAAGTAGTAGTCGAGATCTTGTGCCATCTCGCTCCACACACTCAGCTGCCCTTGCTCCTGCTTGCTGCGCGGACGGGCCACACGGAGTCCGCAATAGCTGACGCCCCCGTCGGGTTGCCATTCTATGCGCAGCGGGGTGCGCTGTCCGCGAGGCACACGTGCCGTAAACTTATAGCTGTTGGGATTCCATGCCGTGCGCCACCGCTCGGGCACTACGAGGCTATCGCCCAGAAACACCTTAACGTAGCCGGCATAGTAGAGGATAAACTGGAAATCTTCGGCCGTCGCCTGTGCTCTGTTATTCTCGGCCGAAACAGCGAGGGGTTCCAAGTAACCCTCGAAAACCACGCGCGCGCCATCGAGCGAAAACCCTTGCGGCAGGTTCTTGATGCCTCCGCGGTCGTGGACTTGCTGACGCTGGGGCAGGTCATATTCGAAGTAGATGCTGTCTTCTCCACGAACGAGCGGTTCGGTGCCAGGGCGCGAATAGGTGCCCGTGAGCTGTCCGGCACGACCATCGCGGTCGTAGAGACGGAAGACGCGGTGCAGCTGCTCGTAGTCGAAGGGCTGCCCGAAGCGGCAGTAGCTGTAGCTGTCCCAGAGCAGGCCGTAACGCTTGTTGGAAACGACGAAGGGCACGCTCACCTTGGTATTATACTGATAGAGCTCTTCGTTGCGCCCCTTCATGTTGAGCTCTTCCGACTGGTGCTGACCGAGCCCGTAGAAGGCCTCGTCGGCAGGACTGTCGAACACCATCTGCCAGCTGAGGCCCTGGCGCTGCTGAGGGGATACGCGACCACTGTCGACGCCTATCTCGCGCGAAGGCACCTCGTAGGGCCAGAAGCGCTTGCCTTCGCGGGCTTCGCTGAGCAGCCTCTTTCCCTTAGCATCGCGAAACTCGATGGCACCCGTCTGCTTGTCGACCACTGCTTCCATGCGCTTGGTCTTGACGGTCAACGTATGGCGGTCCTCGCCGACAGTATATTCGGCGCCACCGGGTTGTTCCACCACCATCAGGCTCTTCGGCTTCTGTGGCAGCTTGCGGTCGCTCGTTGCCCTGACGCGCAGAATTCGTTCGCCCACCACCTGCAGACACACTACCCTCGCCTGCCCTTTGTCGGGATAGATGTACACGCCGTCGGTGCGTCGCTCAACGCGGCTGCCCATTGCCGCAATGCTTATCAGCGAGAGCGCTATTGTCAAAATGCCCAATTGTCCTTTCATGTTGACTTGTTTTTAGTTATTTCCAGCTATTCACTTGCAAAGATGCAACCGCGCAAAGAAAAAGGTATTTTGCGGGAACGCAGTTTACGCATT
>CAMOTK010000201.1 GCA_946625715.1 uncultured Prevotella sp.
TCTACGGCCTTGCCGTCGCCATCGGCTTCCTGCTCTAGGCGGCTTTCGTGCCGTTTGTGGGCATCATCTGCAGGTTTTCTGTAGCGTCAAACAGAAAATCTGCAGATTATTTTTGCATATGTAAGAAAAAATACTTACCTTTGTCGAGTTAAACCCAATAAGAACCTAAGTTACTTCACTTACTGATAGCTGAAGAAACACATAGTTATATTAATCCAAACAAAAAACCAAACAAAGCATATAAATTATGAAGGCAATTGTCAATTACAAACATGTGATTCCTTTCCTCGGTATTCGTTACTCTGTTTCGCCACGAAAGCTACGGAGCATGACGATGCTCAGATTCCTGATGATGGCCGTCGTCGTGGCTGGCGGACTGACCGCGTGCGGACTGGACGTGCCCAAAGAGGTGCCGTCGTCCTACGAGACCATGACGGTGGAGAAGAAGGATATCACGATGCCCATCAAGTTCAGCGCAAAGTTGAAAGGTCAGTCGGATGTTACCATCATGCCCCAGGTGAGCGGCCAGCTCATGAAAATCAGCGTGACCGAAGGTCAGCAGGTGCGGAAAGGGCAGGTGCTCTTCGTCATCGACTCGCGCAATGCCCAGCACGAGCTGGAGGCAGCGAATGCCAATCTGCAGGCAGCGAATGCAAATCTTACTGCTGCGCTTGCTCAGGCCAACAGCGCCAAGTTGGAATTCGAAAGCAACCAGAACTTGTTCGAAAAGAAGATTGTGAGTAGCTACATGCTCGAGAACTCCAGAAACAGTTATAACCAGGCACAGGCCGCTGTCAGCCAGGCAAAGGCTTCGGTGAGCCAGGCCAAGGCTGCCGTGAGCCGTGCACGCGTGAACCTCGGCTTCTGCACCATTACCGCTCCCGTGACGGGTGTCATCGGTAGCATTCCCGTTCGCGGCGGCGACCAGGTGTCGCCCATGACCCAGCTGACGGTGCTGAGTGGCAACACGACGATGGATGCCGAGTTCTCGGTCAGCGAGGCCGTCATCGAGGCACAGGTGCAGTCGGGACTGACGCAGAGCGACAAGCAGAAGCAAATAGACATGTCGCCCGACGTCACCTTTGTGATGAAGAACGGAACGGAGTATCCCCACAAGGGCCGCATCACCAGCCTGACGGGCGTGGTGGATGCCGCCACGGGTTCGCTGGCTTGCAAGGCCTCGTTCCCCAATCCCGACGGCCACCTCTACTCGGGCGTGCAGGGCACGGTTGTGCTGCCCTTGTCGCAAAAGGATGTGATGGTGATTCCGCAGACTGCCGTAGTGCGTCTGCAGGATAAGTCATTGGTCTATAAGGTGAAGGGCGACAGCACGGCGACTGCCGTCACCGTCACCGTTCAAGACGCTGGCAACGGTAAGGATTTCATCGTGAAGAGCGGCTTGAACGTAGGAGAGAAGATTGTGACCGTCGGTGCCAATAATGTGCAGGAAGGCGAAAGGGTGTTGTTCCCCGAGGTAGCGAAAAACAAGAAGTAAGCCATGAAGGGAAACATTTTCATTAATCGATATGTGATGGCATGCGCCATAGCGATTGTCATCACGCTCGTGGGTGTCATCTGTATGAGCACGCTGCCCATCGAGCAATATCCAAACATTGCACCGCCGACGGTGCGCGTGTCCACCTCCTACACAGGTGCTGATGCCAACACGATTATGAAATCGGTGGTGCAGCCGCTGGAGGAGAACATCAACGGTGTGCCGGGCATGACCTACATCACCAGTACGGCATCGTCCTCGGGCGATGTCTCCATCCAGGTCTACTTCGAGCAGGGCACCGACCCCGACCTCGCTGCCGTGAATGTGCAGAACCGCGTGAGCCGTGCTACCTCCCTGCTGCCCTCTGAGGTGACGAAGGTGGGTGTGCAGGTGATGAAGCAACAGAGCAACATCCTGCACATCGGCTCGCTGAAGAGCGTCGACGGCAAGTACGACGCCGACTTCATCGCCAACTACATTGACATCAACGTTCGTCCCCGTCTGATGCGTATCACCGGCGTGGGCGACGTGATGGCCCTCGGCAACACCTATGCGCTGCGCATCTGGCTGAAGCCCGACGTGATGGCGCAGTATGGTCTGGAGCCCAACGATGTGTTCGCCGCTGTCGGCGGACAGAGCTTCGTCTCGGCAACGGGTTCGCTGGGCGAGCAAAGTGAGAATGCCTATCAGTACTCCATGGAGTACAAGGGCACGCTGAAGACTGTCGAGGAGTTCAATGACATCGTGTTGCGCACCAGCGAAGGCGGCCATCTGCTGCACCTGAGCGATGTGGCCGAGGTGGAGATTGGTGCCGTGAGCTACAACTTCACGTCGAACATTGATGGCCAGCCGGGCACCATCTACATGGTGTTCCAGGCTCCCGGCGCCAATGCTACGGAGGTGAACGCCCGCATCAATAAACTCTACGAGGAGCTGAAGCCGACGATGCCTGCCGGCTTGGAGTTCGAGATTCTGGAGACCAGCGACGACTTCCTCTTCGCCGCCATTCACAATGTGGTGGAGACGCTCATCATCGCCATCATCCTTGTCATCCTCGTGGTTTATTTCTTCTTGCAGAGCTTCAAGGCAACGGTCATCCCATCACTCTCAATCATCGTGTCGCTGCTGGGAACATTCGCCATCGTGTCGCTGGCAGGTTTCTCCCTGAACATCCTCACGCTATTCGCCTTGGTGCTGGCCATCGGAACAGTGGTCGACGATGCCATAGTCGTTGTAGAGGCGGTCATGGCGAAACTGGAAAGGGGAGCACCCCCTTCGTCCCCCGAGGGGGACACAAGTGCCCAGAAGACGATAGAAGCTCCCTCTGGAGCCGTATGGGGTCCTCGTGAGGCCACCCGCGAGGCCATGAGCGATGTGTCGGTGGCCGTCATCTCGTGTACGCTGGTCTTCATGGCCGTGTTCATCCCGGTGGCCTTCATGCCGGGCACGTCGGGCTCGTTCTTCACGCAGTTCGGTGTGACGCTCGCCTCGGCTGTCGGCCTGTCGTGCATCTCTGCCCTGACGCTGTGTCCGGCCCTCTGCGCCATCATGATGCGCTACTCGAAGGACCAGAAGGAGAAGAAAAACCTGAACTACTACGTCACAAAGGCCTACACCGCCAGCTATAACGCCATCCTGAAGAAATACTCGCGGGCGGTGTCGAAGTTCATCAAGCGCCCCGTCATCTCGGCCATCTTGCTTGCCGTCGCCGCCGTGCTGCTTATCATCTTCATGCGTGGCCTGCCTTCAGGACTGGTTCCGCAGGAAGACCAGGGCGTGTTCTTCGCCGAGGTGCGTGCACCGGAGGGCTGCACCCTTCATGAGACGCAGGAGATTGTGAAGCGTGTGGAGGAGAAGGTGAAGAAAATTCCTGAGCTGGAGAGCTATGCGGTGATTGCCGGCTATGGTATGATGGCTGGCCGATCGGGCAGCTGCTATGCCACGCTCATCATCCGCTTGAAGAACTGGGACGACCGCCCGGGCATGAACCATAACATCATGCTCGTCTACGGTCGCTTCGCCTTCGACTGCAAGGACATCAAGAATGCGAAGGTCATTCCCTTCCAGATGCCGCAGGTGCCGGGCTACGGCTCTAACAGCAGCGTCAACCTCGTGCTTCAGGACATGCAGGACCGCCCGATGTCGGAGTTCAACGTCGATGCCACGAAGTTCCTGGCGAAGCTCAACGAGCGGCCGGAGATTATGATGGCCATGTCGACCTACTCCGAGCGCTTCCCGAAATATCAGGTGGATGTCGATGCCACACAATGCGACCGGGCAGGCGTCTCGCCGGCT
>CAMOTK010000202.1 GCA_946625715.1 uncultured Prevotella sp.
AGGTTGGCATTTTTGGTTAGTTCGCATTTTTTGCCTAATTTTGCACCAAATTATTGAATACAATATGAAGATTCTTGTCACAGGAGCCAGCGGATTCATTGGCTCTTATATCGTAGAAGAGGCCCTGCGCCGCGGGTTCGACACTTGGGCTGCCATGCGCCGAAGCAGTTCCAAGCAGTTCTTAAAGGACGAGCGCATCAACTTCATTGAGCTCAATCTCGACGACCAGCAGCAGCTGGAGCAACAGCTCAAGGACCACACGTTCGACTATGTGGTGCATGCCGCAGGCGTGACGAAGTGTCTGGACCACCGCGACTTCTTCCGCATCAACACCGAAGGCACCAAGCATCTTGTGGGTGCCCTGTTGGCCCTGAAGATGCCCATCCGTCGCTTCGTCTACATCAGTTCGCTCAGCGTCTTCGGCGCCATTCGCGAGCAGCAACCCTATACCGAAATTCTTGAAACCGACACGCCGCAGCCCAACACCGACTACGGCCGCAGCAAGCTTGAGGCCGAGCGCTGGCTCGACAGTCTGAACGCCAACAGCGAGCATACGCCTTTCCCCTACGTCATTCTCCGTCCCACGGGTGTCTACGGACCTCGCGAGCGCGACTATTTCCTCATGGCACAGTCTATCAAGAACCACAGCGACTTTGCCGTGGGCTACAAGCGTCAGGACATCACCTTCGTCTACGTGCAAGACGTGGTGCAGGCCGTGTTTCTGGCTTGCGAGAAGGGACAGACCGGCCGCAAATACTTCCTCTCCGACGGACAGGTGTACCAGTCGACCACCTTCAGCGACCTTATCCGCCGCGAACTGGGCTCGCCTTGGTGGATTCGCATCACCGCCCCCGTGTGGGTGCTCCGCGTGGTCACGTTCTTTGGCGAGCACTGGGGCCGTCTGACGGGCAAAATCAGTGCCCTGAACAACGACAAGTACAACATTCTGCGCCAGCGCAACTGGCGCTGCGACATCACCCCCGCCGTCAGGGAGCTGGGCTACAAGCCCGAGTATCAGCTGGAGCGCGGCGTCGGGCTCGCCATCAAGTGGTATAAGGAGAACGGCTGGCTATGAAGAAGTGGCTGAAATATCTGTTTGAAACGGACAAGCATCCCCACAAGGGCCTCTACATGGTGGAGTGGGCCATGGTGGTCTATCTTGTGCTGACGCTCCTGCTCATGCTCTTCATGCAGACCAAGATTATGAGTTTCGAGCCCATGCTGTGGGGCCGCGTGCGCATACTCATGACCACCGCCGCCATGTGGGCCGTCTACCGCATGGTGCCCTGTCGCGCTATGCTCTTACTGCGCATCAGTGTGCAGTTGGCTCTGCTGTCGTGGTGGTATCCCGACACCTACGAGTTCAATCGCCTGCTGCCCAACCTCGACCACCACTTTGCCGCCTTCGAGCAGAGCGTGTTCGGTTCGCAGCCGGCCCTTTGGCTCCACGAGCGCTTCAGCAGTCCCGTGGTGAGCGAGCTGCTCAATCTGGGCTACGTCAGCTACTATCCGCTCATCCTTGTGGTCAGCTGTTACTATTTTCTATGGAAGTTTGCCGAGTTCGGCCGCTCCACATTCATCATCTTTGCCTCGTTCATGGTGTTCTACTGCGTCTTCATCGCCCTGCCCGTGGCCGGTCCGCAGTACTACTATCAGGCTGTGGGTCTCGACGAGATTGCGCGTGGCGTGTTCCCCAACATTGGCAACTACTTTGAGACCCATCAGGAGTCGCTGCCCATACCTGGATGGAAAGACGGGCTGTTCTACCAGATGCTCGTCGACGCCCACAATGCCGGCGAGCGCCCCACAGCTGCCTTCCCCAGCAGCCATGTGGGCATCACAACGGTCATCATGTTTCTGGCCTGGCGCACGGGTAGCCGCCGGCTCTTCTGGTGGCTCATGCCCTTCTTTGTGCTCATGTTCTTCGCCACGTTCTACATTCAGGCCCACTACGTCATCGACGCCATTGCCGGTCTGTTTGCAGGCACCGTTTTCTATTTCCTGACGGGCTTCATCTACGACCGCCTGAAGCGTCCCTGACCATGCGCACACTCGTTCTAAGCCTCATAGCCAGTCTGCTCGTTGCAGCCTGTTCCAACAAAAAAGACTTCAAGGCCGAACCATTCAGCATTGAAGTCATGAACAAATACACCCCCGTGAAGGACCAGGGCCATAGCCAGTCGTGCTGGATATACGCCATGCTGGCCACCATCGAGACCGAACACCTGATGCGGGGCGACTCGGTGAACCTCTCGGCGGCCTGGCTGGAGCAGAAGATGGGCACCGACCCACGGGCACCGCGCTCAGGACGTGGCACCTGTCTGACCACCGTTCACCTGCTGCAGAAGCACGGTGTGGTGGCCTACGACGCCATGCGCACCGTCGATGTGCCTGCCCCGCGCCGCGTCTTTATGTTTGGCGTTGAGCTCACGCCCCTCGAGTTTGCCCACAGCGTGTGTCTGGCCGACGAGTATGTAGGGCTGTGCAGCACCACCGACGTGCCTTACGGTGAGACGACCGTGCCCGACTGGCCCGACAACTGGGACCGCAGCAGCTATCTGAACGTCGAGCGCGACTCGCTCGTGGCCATTGCCGAACGGGCTGTGCGTACCGGCCACGGCGTCTGTTGGGAAGGCGACACCAGCGAGCGCGGCTACTCATTTGAGCGCGGCGTGGCCCGTCTGAGTCTGCTCAACGGCAGAACCACCGACGACCATGCCATGGCCATTGTAGGCATTGCCCGCGACAAAAAAGCCCAGAAGTTTTTCGTGTTGAAAAACTCCTGGGGTACCGATAATCCTTATGGTGGTTTGGTCTATATGTCGTTCGACTATTTCCGCGAAAAGACCGTAGCCCTCGCCGTGCCGCGGAAGGCTTTTGGCGGTTAGTTCTTGTTTAGGCGCCAAGTAGCACCATCCTTCGTGTCTTTCACTTCAAAGCCGGCTGCAGCCAGAGCGTCGCGAATCTGGTCGCTCGTGGCCCAGTCCTTGGCTGCCTTGGCCTTGGCACGCAGCTCGAGCACCATGTCGACCACCTTGCCAAAGGCTTCCTCGCGGGCGTTCTGTCCGTTGGCCGAGAACTGTTGGCCGTTGGCTTTCAGTCCCAACAGGTCTTCGGCAAAGAGGTGCATCGTTTCCTTCAGTTCCTTCAAGCAGTCGGCGCAGATGGTGGCCTTGTGGTCCACCAACTTGTTCACCACCGAGCAGGCTTCAAATAGATGGCTGATGACCTGCGGTGTGGCAAAGTCGTCGTTCATGGCGTCGTAGCACTTCTGTCGCAGGCTCTTCACCACCCGTTCCGTCTCAGCATCGCAGTGGTCGGCCGGTGCAATGCGCTCCAGGTCGGCCAGTCCGTTCATGAGTTTCTCCAGTCCCTTCTCGGCAGCCTGCAGGGCTTCGTCGCTGAAGTCGACGGTGCCGCGGTAGTGGGCCGAGAGAATGAAGAAGCGGATGACCATCGGGCCGTAGGGCTTCGACAGCAGCGGATGGTCGCCGCTGAAGAACTGTGCGAGCGTGATGAAGTTGCCCAGCGACTTGCCCATCTTCTGTCCGTTGATGGTCAGCATGTTGTTGTGCATCCAGTACTTCACCATCTGCTTGCCTTGTGAGGCCACGGCCTGTGCAATCTCGCACTCGTGGTGGGGGAACACCAAGTCCATGCCGCCACCGTGTATGTCGAACTCCTCGCCCAGATACTTGCGGCCCATGGCGGTGCACTCGCAGTGCCA
>CAMOTK010000203.1 GCA_946625715.1 uncultured Prevotella sp.
TCATCGTCCCAGCCCGTGTCTTTGGGCTTGATGGTGATGATGCCGCTCTCCACGTCGTGCACGTCGTCCTGATACTGCTTGAGGGCCATGCCTATGACGGCGATGTAGATTTCCTTGTCGATGCCCTTCGTCTTCAGGCCGTCCTGCATGATGACGCCAGTCTTGTGGCCTATCTCGGCTGTCACCTCAACAGTCTTGGTGATAGGCTTGATGGGCTGCTGGTTAGCCAGCTTCTTGGCCGTGTCCATGTGGCGCATGAGCATGCCGAAGAGGGTGAAGAACACCCAGAGCAGGGCCAGACAGAAGAACACAATGCCCATAGCCATGATGGCCATAGCAAAGCCGTGAGGGTCTTCACGCTTGAACTTCTCCACCTTCGACTCGCTGGCCTGTATGAAGTTCTCGATGCCAGGCGTCACGTCTTCTGGTGCCTTGATGCTCCATTTGTCGCCAGAACGTGCATACGACTGGTTGGCTGCCAGTGCCGGCACCGTGACCGAGTCGATGAGCTCGCGTGCATTGCCGTTGTAGAGCGCAATCCATACGGGTTCGGAGAGGGGGACGCTGACTTTGAGGTGCAGCTTGCCCGCAGAGGGGTTGGCATTGCCGAAGAGCACAAGGTGATGGCGTCCGCCAATCGCCGTGCGGTCTTCGCCGCTGGGAATGATGCTCATGCGCTTGATGCGCTCTGGCACACTCATCTTTCTGTCGAGTACGCTGCGGTCGGTAGTGATGTACATGCCTCTTACGTTGTAGGTGCTGAAGGAAGTGTTCTCCAGTTCCACCCAGGCATGCCGACTTCCGTACTCGTCTTGGATGCTGGCAGTGTTGTTGGTCATGACCTCGCTGATGACGATGTTCTTGGCACCTTGGCCGAACATCGTGGTCGCTCCGGCCAACAACAGTCCGCTTAGAAGAAGTCTGGTTTTGTTCATTTTATATTTACGAGTTTATTTAGTAGTCGTCGCGAGAGAGGTCAACCGCAGAAGAACAGCACAATGAGCTGAGCGGTGAAGATGCGTAGGAACATCGACAGCGGATAGACCGTGGAGTAGCCCAGTGCAGGTGCCTCTTTCGAGCACACCGAGTTGGCGTAGGCCAGTGCAGGGGGATCGGTATAGGTGCCGGCAATCATACCCATGATGGTAAAGTAGTTGAACTTGTACTTCATGCGGGCAATGGGGCCAATAATCAGAATGGGGATGATGGTGATGAGGAAGCCGGTCAGCACGTAGAGCAGTCCGTCGCCTTCGACCACCGTGTTGAAGAACGTGGCTCCCGCCTTGATGCCCACCGATGCTAAGAAGAGCACCAGTCCTATCTCGCGCAACATCATGTTGGCCGACGTGGTGGTATAGGTCACCAGCTTGATTTTATAGCCGTAGCGACCGATGAGAATGGCCACGATGAGCGGGCCGCCGGCAATACCTAATTTCAGGGGTACAGGCATGCCAGGAATGGCTATGGGGAGCATGCCGAAGATGATGCCTAAGATGATGCCCACGAAGATGGTGGCAATGTTGGGCGCATCGAGTCGGCGGATGGAGTTGCCCATCTTGTTGGCCACACGGTCGACGGCATCCTCATGGCCTACCACCATGATGCGGTCGCCCACCTGCAAAGGCAGTCCTGCTGAAGCAAAGAGGTCCATGCCCTGACGGGTGATGCGCGTCACGTTGACGCCGTAGACGCTTGAGAAGTGCATCGACGCCATCGACTTGCCGTTGATGCTCGGGTTGGTGACGAGGATGCGCTTCGACACCATCGGCTGGTCCTGCTGTGCCCAGTCTACTTCGATGACGGGACCAATGAAGGCCACGATAGCCTCGGCGTCGGCTTCGGCACAGACGACGAAAAGCTGGTCGCCGACGTGGAACACCGTGTCGCGGTTGGGAATGCTCACGTGGCCGTCGTGCAGGATTCTGGAACATACGAAGTCGCGGTTCAGGAAGTTGTGTACTTGCAACAGCGTCTTATCTTCCAGATATTTGTTCGTCACCTCTAAGTGCATCTTGTGGGGCTTCTGGTTGGCCTTCACCGAGTCTTCAGAGTGCAGGCGCTCCTCTTCTTTCTCCAGCTTCACTTTGCAGAGATAGCGCACCAGAATGGTAGCGCCGATGATACCCAGTACGCCAAGCGGATAGGCACAGGCGTAGGCCGATGCTATCTGCGGAGCGTTGCCCGTTCCAAACACGGTGTTCAGTGCTTCGTTGGCAGCACCCAGACCGGGTGTGTTGGTCACGGCGCCATAGAGTGTGCCCACCATCATGGGCAGTGCCGACTTGTCGCTGGTGTCGAAGAACACGAGGTAGCATACAAACATCACCACGATGTTGAGCAGAATGCCCACGGCGGCAAGGGCGTTGAGCTTGATGCCTGCTGTGCCGAAGCTCTCGAAAAAGCCCGGGCCAACCTGCAAACCAATCATGAACACAAAGAGTATGAGACCGAAGTCTTGAATAAAAGTAAGAATTGGGGTAGGGGCGGTAAAACCGATGTGGCCGGCCACGATGCCGGCAAAGAGGACAAACGTTACGCCGAGCGAGATACCAAAAACTTTGATTTTGCCCAGGTAGACGCCTGTTGCAATCACAATAGCATAGAGCAGCGCAATGTGTGCCACCGAATCTGTTGTCGTGAATAAATCTTTTAACCAGTCGAATGAGTTCATAACATACTTTACATAAAAACGTGTGCAAAGGTACTTAAAAAAGCGCAAAACCGCAAGAAATGAATGTAAATATTTCCAAAATTCTTCGGCGGTTCGGTTTTTATTTGTATCTTTGCACGTTGATTTTTAAAAATACAACTTATATAATAAATACAAAACTATGTCAAACAACAAAGAAAAACTCTTCACCGAGTTTACTGCGCCTACCACACAAGAGTGGTTGGACAAGATTGAAGTAGACTTGAAGGGGGCCGATTTCCAGAAGCGCCTCGTGTGGAGAACCAACGAAGGTTTCAGCGTACAGCCTTTCTATCGCCGCGAGGATTTGAAGGACCTGAAGACTCCCGATGCCCTGCCTGGCGAATTCCCCTTTGTACGTGGTAACAAGAAAGACAACAATGCCTGGTATGTTCGTCAGAACATCGCAGTGGACGACCCCGCTGAAGCCAACCGCAAGGCACTCGACATCCTGAACAAGGGCGTCGACTCCATCGGCTTCCGCTTTGGCGGCAACAAGGTCAGCGCCGAGTTCATCGAGACGCTCCTCAAGGACATCCGCCTCGACGTTGTTGAAGTGAGCTATCGCACATGTCCGCGCCACGCCCTTGAGCTGGCCGACATCCTTGTGGCCTACTTCGAGAAGCAGGGCTACGACAAGGAGAAGATTGTGGGCGGTCTGGGCTTCGACCCCATCGACAAGATGCTGCAAAAGGGCAAGGACACCACTCCGCTGCTCGAGGTGATGCCCCAGCTGGTAGAAAAGCTGAAGGACTATCCCAACCTGCGCTGCGTGATGGTGCACACCGACACGCTCAACAATGCCGGTGCCTACATCGTTCAGGAGCTTGGCTACGCGCTGGCTTGGGGTAATGAGTACCTGCAGCAGCTCGTCGACGCCGGTGTCGATGTCGACCTGGCCGCCAAGAGCATCAAGTTCTATATGGGCGTCAGCGAGAACTACTTCATGGAGATTGCCAAGTTCCGCGCTGCCCGCCTGCTCTGGGCACAGATTGTGAAGCAGTATGAGCC
>CAMOTK010000204.1 GCA_946625715.1 uncultured Prevotella sp.
TCGCCACCAACACGTGCCACGCGCACCTCACTGATGGGGCACTCGAAGGGAATATCTGAACATGCCAGGGCTGCCGAAGCGGCAAAACCGGCCAGCGCATCGGGCTGGTCGACACCGTCGGCCGACAGCAACATGACATTGACAAATACTTCAGCGTGATAATTGCTGGGGAACAGCGGACGAAGCACGCGGTCCACCAGACGACTGGTCAGGATTTCGTTGTCAGAGGCTTTGCCTTCGCGCTTGGTAAATCCGCCGGGGAAACGGCCGGCTGCACTGTACTGTTCACGATAATCTACCTGCAAAGGCATGAAATCTGTTCCGGGAACTGCATCCTTTGCGGCACAAACAGTGGCGAGGAGCACGGTGTTGTTCATGCGGAGCATCACCGAACCATCGGCTTGCTTTGCCACTTTCCCGGTTTCAATTGTGATGGTTCTTCCATCAGGCAACTGAATGGTCTTTGTAATTACGTTCATCTTTTTTTATAAAACATCTAATGATAAAAATAGTGCGCTTTGCGCAAAAATCGACGCAAAGTTACACATTATTATAAACATAAACGAAGAAAGCTATGAATATTTGTGATTTATTAGGAAAAAAGCCGTATCTTTGCACTGACAAACCAACAAAACGACTACTACAATGAAGAAGAACATGACGCAATGGGCCAAGGACGTCATCGCCCGCAAAGAAGTGACGGCACTGCCCATTATGACTCACCCAGGCATCGAGATGAATGGCAACACCGTGCGCCAGGCCGTCAGCGACGGACGGGTGCACTACGACGCCGTGATGACGCTGACGCAGCGCTACCCCAGTGTGGCCGCTGCCACAATCATGGACCTGACCACCGAGGCCGAGTCGTTTGGTGCCGAGATTGCCTTCAGCGACATTGCCGTGCCGGCCGTGGCCAGCCGCTTATTGCCCGACGCCAAGGCCATCGACGCCCTGCAGGTGCCCTCGCTCAGTGCGGGTCGCATACCGGCCTATCTGAAGGCCAACCTCATGGCCGCCCGCGCCATCAGCGACCGTCCGCTCTTCAGCGGTTGCATCGGTCCGTTCTCGCTGGCCGGCCGTCTGTACGACATGTCGGAAATCATGGTGCTCATCTACGAGAACCCGCAGGCTGCCCACACGCTATTGCGCAAGTGCAACGACTTCATCCTGAAGTACTGCATGGCGCTGAAAGAGACGGGCGCCAACGGCGTGGTGATGGCCGAACCGGCTGCCGGCCTGATGTCGAACGACGACTGCGTGGAGTTCTCATCGAAATACGTGAAGGAGATTGTAGACCGCGTGCAGGACGACACGTTCATGGTGGTGCTGCACAACTGCGGCAACACGGGCCACTGCACCAAGGCGATGGTCTACACCGGTGCGGCTGCCTACCACTTCGGCAACAAGTGCCGCATGGAAGAGGTCATTCGCGACGTGCCGCCCACGGCGCTGGCTATGGGCAACATCGACCCCGTCTCGGTGTTCAAGGACGGCACTGCGGCCGACATGAAGCAGGCCGTCACAGCCCTGCTCGACCAGATGCGCCCCTACCCCAACTTCGTGCTCAGCAGTGGTTGCGACACGCCGCCGCACACGCCTGCCGAGAACATCGATGCCTTCTTCGAAGCGCTCGAGGAGTGGAATCAGCGTGAAGTGAGAGGTGAGAAGTAAAAAGGGATGTTTCAGAAAGAACTGACTTTTAAGCAACTGGGCATTGCGCTGGCCGACGTCTACGAGCAGATGGGCTATCGCAATGCCACCCCCGACGAACAGACGGCTACCGAGACGCAGCGCCTGCTCGACGAGGTGGCGGTCTTTCTGCGTCCGCGCTTCCTCTATACGGTAGTCAGCCAGTTGCCCGCGTTCCAGTGGGGCCGCATCATCGACCGCCAACTGCAGGGCAGCGAAGCCTACGCGCTGTTTGTGGCCACAAGCGGCACAGAATATGAAGCCTTCCAACAGCGGTTGCTGAAGGAAGGCGACATGGTGCGGGTGTTTGTGGCCGACGCACTGGGCTCGGTGATTGCCGAGAAGACGGCCGACCGCATGGAAGAGACTCTGCAACAAAGCATCGACAAGCTGGGCTGGCATCGCACCAACCGCTTCTCGCCGGGCTACTGCGGTTGGCACGTGTCGCAGCAGCAACTGCTCTTTCCGCTGTTTGGCGTGAAGGAGCCCTGTGGCATCCAGCTCACCGACTCGTCGCTGATGGTGCCTATCAAGTCGGTGAGCGGCATCATAGGCCTGGGCCGTAGCGTGCGCTACCTGCCCTATACTTGCGGCCTTTGCGATTTCAAGAACTGCTACAAACGCCGCAAGCGGGCCTAATCAACCTAAGTTTTTTTCTATCATCACTTGACATCGAGGCGCAGCTGACTGCCATCGATGCTGATGTTGCTGACGAAGTTGCGCAGGATGGTCACAGCCAGATTTCAGGTTGTTGGTGAAACTTTCAATGATGCCCATGACTTAATCTACAGGAATTTCAGGATGCTGCACTGCCAGGGGCATGCCCTTCTGCGAGAGGTAGAACATATAGAGGATGACGGGCTTCGTGCCGCGGTTCTCGCCGTGGTGGATGGTGCCTACCATCTCGACAACAGGCTCGCCCTCGTGCACCACTTTCGTCTTTCCGTCCTGTCCGATGATGGTCAGTTCGCCCTGCACCAGCACGCCGTAGTTCATCACGGGATGATGGTGCCAGCCCAGCTTCTGGCCGACAGGGAACACATATTTCACGGCCACCAGCTCAGGACGACCTTGGAAGTAGTCGGGCAGTTCTACGCCATCCCAGCTCTGGCTGGTGCGAATCAGTTCGGTACTCTCCACCTTCTGCGATTCGGTGGGGCTGGTCTTCTTACAACTTGTCAGTACACTTGCGCCAGTCAGGACGACGATGGCAGCCAATAGGATTTTTTTCATAGTGTTAATGTTTTTATTGACGTTTACTTATTACTTTTGCGAAGCGATGCGATAGACGCGCATCGACATGGGCGGCAGCGTGTCGGCCAGGCGGCTCTGCTTCTTGTCGGCGGTGGTCTGCGTGGTGCCGGCCACGGGCACGATGCGGTCGGGGCGGTCGAGCGTGTTCTCGTCGGTCATTGCCCCTTGGTGGTGCAGGGTGAGCGTGGCGACGGCATGCTGGCCCTTCATGCCGATGAGGTTGAGCACGAGCTGGCGCGGCTCGGCAAACTCCTGGCGCGGCGCCATGGTGTGCTACATGGTCTTGGCCACCTCAGCACCAGCCTTGTTGGTGCGCACGTCGAGCACATGCTCTTGGCCGCTGGCCGACAGCGTTGCCGCCAGAGCCAGTGCCAAGACACAGTTTCTCAGTCTAATCATATCTCTCATCTCGCACCTTTCATCTTTATAAAGAAATCACAGTTTTCCGAGCAACTGCTTGGCCACGGTGACGGCCGAGTTGGCGTTGTCGCTGTAGCCGTCGGCACCAATCTCGTCGGCAAAGCCCTTGGTGACGGGAGCGCCGCCCACCATCACCTTCACCTTGTGGCGGATGCCAGCCTGCTCGAGGGCGTCGATGACTTCCTTCATGTAGCCCATCGTGGTGGTGAGCAGGGCCGACATGCAGAGGATGTCGGGCTCGTTCTTCTTCACTTCCTCAATGAACTTGTCGGCCGAGACGTCGATGCCGATGTTGACCACCTCGAAACCGCAACCTTCGAGCATCGAGGCCA
>CAMOTK010000205.1 GCA_946625715.1 uncultured Prevotella sp.
GAACACGTCGATGGCTTCCATCTTCTCGCCCGTACCCACAAACTTGATGGGCTTGGTCACCACGGAGCGGATAGAGAGGGCTGCACCGCCGCGGGTGTCGCCGTCGAGCTTGGTGAGCACCACGCCGTCGAAGTCGAGACGGTCGTTGAACTCCTTGGCCGTGTTCACAGCGTCCTGACCCGTCATCGAGTCGACCACGAAGAGCGTCTCATCGGGGTTGATGGCCTTCTTCAGCGTCTCAATCTCCTGCATCATCTCTTCGTCGACGGCCAGACGACCGGCGGTATCGACGATGACCACGTTGAAACCTTCCTGCTTAGCCTTGCGGATGGCATTGTTGGCTATCTCGACAACGTTCTTGTTACCTTCTTCTGTGTAAACCTCTACGCCAACGCCCTGACCAACGACCTTCAACTGCTCGATAGCAGCGGGACGATAGACGTCGCAGGCCACGAGCAGCGGATTCTTGTGCTGGCGCGTCTTCAGCAGGTTGGCCAGCTTGCCGGAGAAGGTGGTCTTACCCGAACCTTGCAGACCCGACATGAGGATGATGGCCGGACGCCCTTCGAGCTTCAGCTCTACGGCCTTGCCGCCCATGAGCTCGGTCAGTTCGTCGTGCACAATCTTCACCATCAGCTGACTGGGCTTCACGGCGGTGAGCACGTTCATGCCCATAGCCTTCTGCTTCACGGTGTCAGTAAATGTCTTGGCAACCTTATAGTTGACGTCGGCATCGAGCAGTGCGCGGCGCACGTCTTTCAGCGTCTCGGCAACATTAATCTCAGTGATTTTTCCTTCACCTTTCAGAATCTTGAACGACCGTTCAAGTCTGTCACTTAAATTCTCAAACATAAAGTTTTATCTAATTGCAATTATTGGGCTGCAAAATTACACAAAAAAAACGAGAACCACAAACTTTCGGCTCTCGTTTTTAGGCTCCCCCTGCATTTCTGATCGGTCTCTTAGGGAATTACATGCTGAATTGCTGACCTTGGTCAGCAGCGTTGCCGACCCTCGTCAGCAACGTTGCTGACGAAGGTCGGCAACGCGCAGAACAGGACATCAGATGCAGACATACTGTACCTGGTTTGTCAATCTGTAGATGGACGTACGGAGAACTCGCAGCCGCAATATTGCTGGTTGTAGAAATTGTACTCGCGCAGCAGTTGGTTGCGACGCTCCTGCAAGCCACCCTTGCGCCAGTTTTGCGCCCAGAACTCAGTACCGGGCACAGCATCTTGGGCTGCCTGACCAGCCAGTGAAATCTGTTCTAAGCTCTTCCAGCGACTGGAAGCCAGCGTAGTAGCAAAGTAGTGGATGCCCAATTCCTGCGCTTTGCGGGCAGTGGTGAGCAGTCGCAGACGGAAACACTGCTGGCAGCGACGGCCGCGCTCGGGCTCTCCTTCCAGTCCGCAGACGCCCTGCAGCCACATGTTGTGGTCGTAGTCGCCGTCAATCCATCGGATGCCGAGACTCTCTGCATGGCGCTTGCTCTCCTGCTTGCGAATCTCGTACTCCTCGCGGGGCCAGATGTTGGGGTTGAAATAAAAAATGGTAGGCCGCACACCATGTTGCATCAACCACTCGACGATGGCCGACGAACAGGGCGCACAGCAAGCATGGAGCAACACTTCCGTGCATCCTTCAGGAATCTCAATAGCAGCTTTCTTCAATTCTCAATTCTCAATTCTCAATTCCCAATTCTCAATTCTCAATTCTCACAGTCCCCTCGCCTTCCAAATCCGTTCCTTGGCAGCATTAATCTCCTGGAACTTCTTCTCGGCAGCCTTCCTCACGTCGTCGCCTAACTTAGCCACACGGTCGGGATGGTGCTCGAGCGCCAATTTGCGATAAGCCTTGCGCAGCTCGTCGTCGGAGGCATCGGGCGAGACGCCCAGCACCTTGTAGGCCGACTCCAAGTCGTCGTGGCCGAGATTGAGCATCTGGTCGACTTCCGAAGCCGACAGCTGCATCCACTGGGCCACCTCGCGCAGGGCGAAAAGTTCCTCGTTGGCCACGTTGCCGTCGGCTTGGGCAATCATCACGAGGAAGTTGAGCAGTTGCATACGCTCACTATAGTCCATGTGCTGTGCTATCTGATAGCAGCTCTCGCGTATCTGCCGCTGAAACGCTGCCCTACCCTCGCTGCGCTGCTGCTCGATGAGCCGGCGCAAGATGGCGTCGCCCTGCTGACGAGCAGCCTCGCCGAAGTTCTGTCGCAACATCTGGCGCACGAATTCCATCTCAGAGTGCATCACGCGTCCGTCGGCATTGATGATGTACGAAGCCAGCACCAGCATGGAAAAAAGAAAACTGTTGCGGTCGCCCTGTGCCTGTTGCTGCTGGGTGTAGCCCTGCTGACGATAAAAGCGTTCGCTATCGAAGGTGCCCGAGTTCTCGGGGGTGTTCACATTGTCCATCGTTTCTTCAAACACCTTGCCCAACATAAATCCGGCCAAAGCGCCAAGCGGTCCGCCGACCATCCAGCCGAGCACTCCGCCTATCCATTTACCTGCTGCCATATGCTTTGTGTGTATTGTTTATAGTGAATAGTTTTAAAGTTAGAACGCAAATACCGTGCAAATTATTGTGTGCGACGCTCGGTGAGGAACATACCAAAGAGTATGAGGGCCGAACCTATCAGGAAGAAGGGCGTGATGGGCTCGCCCAGCATCACCCATGCAAAGGCGATGGTGGAGAGCGGATTGACGTAGACGTAGTTGGTGGCCACCACGGCGCCGAGTTGCTTCATCACCCACGTCCACACCAGGAAGCACAGCATCGATGCCACGCACCCCAAGAACAGCAGATTGCCCAGCACCTGCGGGCGCATGAGCACATCGAGGGGTGGCAGTCCGGGCACCAATATATAATAAGGTATGATGGTGACCAGACCGTAGAAGAACACTTTGCGCGTGATGAACACCGAGTCGTAGCGCTCGTTGGCCCGAATCATGAGCAGCGAATAGACGGCCCAACACAGGCAGGCCGCAAAGGCCAGCGCGTCGCCTCGTGGCGAGAGGTGGAGCACGAAGTGGCCGTTGAGCACCACCGTGGCCATGCCCAGCAGTGCGAGCAACGAACCGACCACCTGCACATTGCTGATGCGCTGCGACTTGTAGAACAGGCGCACGAGCAGCGTAGTGACGAGCGGACAGGAGCAGACAATGAGCGACGTGTTGGTCGTGGTGGTATAGTTCAGCGCCTCGTTCTCTGTCAGGAAATAGACGGAACCGCCCGTCACGCCCAGAGCCACCATGCGCAGTTCGTCGCGCCACGAATCGGCCCACCAGCGGTGACGCTTCTTCTGCGTCAGCGAGAAGGCCGCCAGCAGGACGTAGGCAATGAGGAAGCGCAACGTGAAAATCAGCGCCGGCGACAGCCCGTTGAGGAGCAGCAGTTTCGTAAACACGAACGTGCTGCCCCAGATGGCCACCACCACGAAGGCTATGACGTGATATACTGCCCTGCCACTCATGCCTAAGATGCCTTTATCTCAATATCGCGGCGCACATTGTCGCGAATCTTCATCAGATAGCGCTTCATGGCGTCGCCGTCTTTCTGGTCGATAATCTCGAGCAGCTCTTTCAGCTCCGTGCGAATCTGCGACACTTGGTCGTGGGTGTAGGGGTTGAAAAGGATTTCCTGCAACAGGTAGTCGTCTTCGT
>CAMOTK010000206.1 GCA_946625715.1 uncultured Prevotella sp.
AAGGACAGGTTGCCGTCTTCTGACCAATAAGCGTGGTGGGTGCCATCTGTCCGCCTGTCATGCCGTAGATGGCATTGTTGACGAAGATGATGACGATGTTCTCGCCACGGTTCAGTGCATGGATAGTTTCGCACGTACCGATACAAGCCAGGTCGCCGTCGCCCTGATAGGTGAATACCAAACGGTCGGGCAGCACGCGCTTGATGCCAGTGGCCAGTGCGGGAGCACGTCCGTGGGCAGCTTCCTGCCAGTCGATGTCGATATAGTTGTAGGCAAACACGGCACAGCCCACGGGGCTTACGCCGATGGCTTTGTCTTCCATGCCCATCTCCTCGATGACCTCGGCAATGAGCTTATGCACCACACCGTGCGAGCAGCCCGGACAGTAGTGCATGTTGGTGTCGTTGAGCAGCGTGGGCTTCTTATATACCAGATTCTCCGGTGAAATAATCTTGTTCTCTTCCATAACCCTACATCAATTTAGTTTTCAATGCATTTACGATTTCCTCGGGCTCGGGCACGATGCCACCCAGACGGCCAAACTGCTCCACGGGCACAGCACCGTTGACGGCGAGGCGCACGTCCTGCACCATCTGTCCGGCGTTGATTTCGGCCACGAGAATTCCTTTCTTGTTCTTGGCCAGAGCGGCAATCTCCTTGGTGGGGAAAGGCCACAGCGTGATAGGACGGAACAGACCTACCTTGATGCCTTCTTCGCGAGCCAGCTCGATGGCCTTCTCAGCAATACGGGCAGCTGAACCGAACGCCACGATGGCATACTCGGCATCGTCCATTTGCTGCTCTTCGTAGCGCACCTCGTTCTCCTGAATTTTGCGATACTTTTCCTGCAGGGCAATGTTGCGCTTTTCCATAGCCTCGGGCTTCAGTTCCAGCGAGGTGATGACCACGCGGTCGCGGTTCTTCGGCTTACCCGTCGATGCCCAGGGACACTCGCGGATGACTTCCTCATCGGTACGACGGGGCTTCATCGGGGGCAGCACCACCTTCTCCATCATCTGGCCGATGACGCCGTCGGAGAGAATCATGGCCGGGTTGCGATACTTGAAAGCCAGTTCGAAAGCCAAGTCAACGAAGTCGGCCATCTCCTGCACCGAGTTGGGAGCCAGCACAATGACGTTGTAGTCGCCATTGCCACCGCCACGCGTTGCCTGGAAATAGTCGCCCTGCGACGGCTGGATGGTGCCCAGTCCGGGACCGCCACGCTGCACGTTGACAAACACGCCCGGTACCTCGGCACCTGCCATGTAGGTGATGCCTTCCTGCATCAGGGCGATACCGGGGCTTGAAGAAGAAGTCATGGCGCGCTTGCCACAGCCGGCAGCACCATAGACCATATAAATACTGGCCAGCTCGCTCTCAGCCTGCACCACCTGCATGCCAGTGGTCTCCCAGGGTTTCAGCTCTGCCAGCGTTTCAATCACTTCACTTTGCGGCGTAATAGGATAGCCAAAGTAGCCGTCGCATCCGCAACGAATGGCAGCATGGGCAATAGCCTCATTGCCTTTCATCAATACAACTTCTTGCGTCCCTTTGGTAGCAAGCGACTTGTCGTTTACTTTTTCCATACCTTATGCCTCCACTTTTTTACGATACACGGTGATGCAGCCGTCCGGACAGACGATGCCGCACGAAGCACAACCTACGCAGGCTTCCTCATTGGCAGCCTCCACATAGGGATAACCGTGCAGATTCACTTTACCAGCCATTGCAATGACCTTTTGCGGACAAGCGATAATGCACAACTGACATCCCTTGCAGCGCTCAGTGTTCACCACAATAGCACCCTTCATTTTTGCCATAGTTACTTGCTTTTCTATGCGTTTATTAATTAGATTTGTGTGCAAAGATAGCAATTATTCCCGAAACGACAAAGAAAAACCCTATTTTCTTTATTGACAGACTCAGGGATTATACATATCTTTGCAGTAGTAGGCCAGGATGTCGTCGAGCATGCGTTTGGCTTCGACAGCAGGACTGTCGGGGTCGAGCTTGATGGCCTCAATATAGCAGTTGATGGCTTCGTGCCACTGGCTCTGCTTGCGATATTCGTTACCACGCTCATACCATTGCTGAGCGGTTGTCAACTGTTCACTGTTCACTTATAGTATTCTTTCTTGCCGGCGGCCAGCGTGTTCTTCATCAGCGAGCAGATGGTCATGGGACCGACACCGCCCGGCACGGGAGTAATGAACGAGCACTTAGGTGCCACCTCGTCGAACTTCACGTCGCCATTCAGTCGGAAGCCGCTCTTGCGCGACGCATCGGGCACGCGGGTGGTGCCTACGTCGATGATGACGGCCCCGGGCTTCACCATGTCGGCCGTCACGAAGTCGGGCTGACCGATGGCTGCGATGATGATGTCGGCCTCGCGGCACTCGTCTTTCAGTGTCTTCGAGTGCGAGTGGCACACGGTGACGGTGGCGTCGCCATACTGCTTCTGCATCATGAGCTGGGCCATAGGCTTGCCCACAATGTTGGAGCGTCCGAGGATGACGCACTTCTTGCCGCTGGTCTCAATGCCGTAGCGCTTGAGCAGGGTGACGATGCCCAGCGGTGTGGCGGAAATGAAGCACGGCAGACCGATGGCCATGCGCCCCACGTTGATGGGATGGAAGCCGTCGACGTCCTTACGGTAGTCGATAGCCTCGATGACCTTCTGCTCGTCGATGTGCTTCGGCAGAGGCAGTTGCACGATGAAGCCGTCGACGTCGGCATCGCGGTTCAGCTTGTCGACGCAGGCGAGCAGCTCCGCTTCGGTCACGTCGGCCTCAAAGCGAATGAGGGTCGACTTGAAGCCGCAGGCCTCGCAAGCCAGCACTTTGTTCTTCACGTAGGTCTCCGAGCCACCGTCGTGGCCCACGAGGATAGCAGCCAGGTGGGGCTGTTTGCCGCCACGTGCCACAATCTGCTTCACCTCTTCGGCTATCTCGGCCTTGATGGCCGTTGCCGTTGCTTTTCCGTCAATCAGTTGCATCTGTTTTTGGTGGTTTTTTTTGATTTTTTTCTAGATTGTCTAGATTATCTAGAACTTCTAGATTTTCTAGAACTTCTAGATTTTTCTAGATTTTAGAAATTCGGCTTGCCGCCTTTCATCTTCATGGCAGCTGCCATCTGAGCCATTCGGCTGTTGCCCATGCCCGATACCATCTTCATCATCTTGCGCGTCTGGTCGAACTGCTTGAGCAGGCGGTTGACGTCTTCAAGCTTCGTGCCCGAACCTTTGGCAATGCGCTGCCGACGGCTCTGATTGATGATGTCGGGGTTCTGGCGCTCCTTGGGCGTCATCGAGTTGATGATGGCCTCAATGCCCTTGAAGGCATCGTCGTCGATGTCAACGTCCTTGATGGCCTTGCCAACACCGGGAATCATGCTGGCCAAATCCTTGATGTTACCCATCTTCTTGATTTGCTGTATCTGATTCATGAAGTCGTTGAAGTCGAACTTGTTCTTGCGAATCTTCTTCTCCAGACGCTTGGCCTCTTCCTCGTCGAACTGCATCTGTGCGCGCTCTACGAGCGAAACCACGTCGCCCATGCCCAGGATGCGGTCGGCCATGCGCTCGGGATGGAACACGTCGATGGCTTCCATCTTCTCGCCCGTACCCACAAACTTGATGGGCTTG
>CAMOTK010000207.1 GCA_946625715.1 uncultured Prevotella sp.
GCATCATGGCCGACCACTGGCGGTCGCTCATGGCGCCGGTGCCCGAGTCGGTCAGACAGTCAATGTAGACCTGTTCGGCTTTGAGCATAAACACGTTGTAGTGGGCTTCGCGGAGCCACTGTTCTCTCTCTTCGCGTGTGCTTTTACGCAGCGGTTCAACCATTTTGATTTTCCACGCTTCAGCAAAAGGTAGTTCCATGTTTTCTTTTGTTTTGATTTAAGGGTTAGGTTTTTTCGCCTGCAAATATACGAAAATATTTTGGAACAACGTGCAAAAGAGCACAAAAAAAAGTCCGCCACGAGTGACGGACTTATAATATAAATAATGTACGCGCGCATTACTCTTCGCTGTACTCTGGGCGCAGCTTGCGCACCACGGCGCCTGCCTGCCACATTTCCTGGTTGCGCATGGCCTCGAGCTCCTTCTCCAGTCCGGCGCGATAGTCGGGCTTCGAGTTGGAATCGATGCTAATCTGAGCCTCAATGCCGCTCTTCACCGAGAGGTAGAGCCACTCCATGACGGGCTTGATGGCATCGTGGAAACGGGGAGCCCAGTCGAGCGCACCGCGCTGAGCGGTGGTCGAGCAGTTGGCATACATCCAGTCCATGCCCTTTGCGCCGAAAAGCGGGCCAAGGCTCTGGGTGAGTTCCTCGACAGTCTCGTTGAAAGCCTCCGAGGGAGAGTGTCCGTGCTCGCGGAGCACCTCGTACTGAGCGAGCAGCAAGCCCTGAATGGCGCCCATCAGCGAGCCGCGCTCGCCGGTGAGGTCGCTGGTAGCCTCGCGCTCGAAGGTGGTCTTGAACAGATAGCCTGCGCCGATGCCGATGCCGAAGGCAATAGTCTTCTCCTCAGCCTTGCCGCTGGCGTCCTGATAGACAGCATACGAGCAGTTGAGTCCGCGGCCTTCGCAGAACATGGTGCGCAGGCTGGTGCCGCTGCCCTTGGGTGCTACGAGGATGACGTCGACGTCTTCGGGAGGCACAACGCCCGTGCGGTCGCTCCAGTTGATAGCGAAACCGTGGCTGTAGTAGAGCGTCTTGCCCTTGGTGAGATATTGTTTGATGGTGGGCCAAACCTGAATCTGACCAGCATCGGAAAGCAACATGCAAAGGATAGTACCCTTCTGGGCGGCCTCTTCGATAGAGAAGAGCGTCTTGCCGGGCACCCAACCGTCGGCCACAGCCTTATCGTAGGTCTTGCCCTGACGCTGTCCGACAATGACGTTGAAGCCGTTGTCGCGCAGGTTGCAAGCCTGTCCAGGTCCCTGAATACCATAACCGATGACGGCGATGGTTTCGTTCTTCAATACTTCACGTGCTTTCTCTAGTGAGAACTCCTTGCTGGTGATGACGGTCTCCATCACACCACCAAAATTCATTTGTGCCATAATTTAGTTTGTTTAATATAAAAATCGCTTGCAAAGTTAGCAAAACGGAGCGAAATAGCAAAATTTTCTTTCAGTTTTCTTTGTATTTCGCACTTTTTACACTACCTTTGCAAAAATTTTAAAACACATTTATTCTTTATAGTAATGGACAACCGCTATATGATGCGCGGCGTGAGTGCAGCCAAGGAAGACGTGCACAACGCTATCAAGAACATCGACAAGGGCCTCTATCCCCAAGCTTTCTGCAAGATTATACCCGACATTCTGGGCGGCGACCCGGCGTATTGCAACATCATGCACGCCGACGGGGCCGGCACCAAGTCGTCGCTGGCCTACATGTACTGGAAAGAAACGGGCGACCTGTCGGTGTGGAAGGGCATTGCGCAGGATGCTATCGTGATGAACACCGACGACCTGCTGTGCGTGGGCGCGGTAGACAACATCCTCGTGTCGTCGACCATCGGGCGCAACAAGATGCTCGTGCCGGGCGAAGTGATTTCGGCCATTATCAACGGCACCGACGAGCTGCTTGCCGAACTGCGCCAGATGGGCATTGGCATCTATCCCACCGGTGGCGAAACGGCCGACGTGGGCGACCTGGTGCGCACCATCATCGTTGACTCTACGGTGACGTGCCGCATGAAGCGCAGCGACGTGATTGACAACGCCAACATACGTCCGGGCGACGTCATTGTGGGACTCTCGAGCACCGGCCAGGCCACCTACGAGCACCGCTACAACGGCGGCATGGGCAGCAACGGACTGACCTCGGCACGCCACGACGTGTTTGCGAAATATCTGGCCGAAAACTATCCTGAGAGCTACGACCACGCCGTGCCCAGCGAACTGGTGTATAGCGGCAAGTACCGTCTGACCGATGCCGTAGAGGGCGCACCCGTCGACGCCGGACAGCTGGTGCTCTCGCCCACCCGCACCTATGCGCCCGTGATTAAGCGACTGCTCGACGAGCTGCGGCCCGAGATTCACGGCATGGTGCACTGCACGGGCGGCGCCCAGACCAAGGTGCTCCACTTCGTGGGCGACAACTGTCGCGTGGTGAAGGACAACATGTTCCCCGTGCCGCCGCTGTTCCGCGCCATCCACGACTGCTCGCAGACCGACTGGAAGGAGATGTACCAGGTGTTCAACATGGGCCACCGTATGGAAATCTACGTGCGCCCAGAGGTGGCCGAGCAGGTCATCGCCATTTCCCGGTCGTTCAACATCGACGCCCAGGTCGTGGGCCACATCGAGGAAGGGCCGCGCAGCCTGACCATCAAGAGCGAATTTGGCACATTCAACTACTAAAAGATGCACCAGCTCTCGTTTGGCATCTTCATCTAAGAAACACACTGCTTTCCGACTCATAAACCACTGCTTTTCAATGCGAAAAGCGGTGGTTTTTGCATCGTAGAACGGCACTTAAGCACACGTAAAGTGGCACTTAAGCCGCGTAAAGTGCCACTTAATGGGCGAAAACCCATGCTTTTCTTTGCACTCTGCCATTTTTTTCGTACCTTTGCACAAAAATTAGCAAACCCCTACACACCACATTATGGCTGAAACAACCAACAGCATACTGCAGAAGCTCGAAGGACTGGAAAGCCGCTTCGAGGAAGTATCGACACTGATTACCGACCCCGCCGTGATTGCCGACCAGCAGCGCTTCGTGAAACTCACGAAGGAATACAAGGACCTGGGCGACATCATGGACGCCCGCAAGCGCTACATGGCCTGCCTGAACAGCATCAGCGAGGCCAAAGACATTCTGATGAGCGAGGACGACCCCGAGATGAAAGAGATGGCACGCGAAGAGCTGGCCGCCAACGAGGCCTTGCAGCCGCAGCTGGAAGAGGAAATCAAGATTGCACTCATACCCAAGGACCCCGAGGACAGCAAGAACGTGCAGATGGAAATACGCGCCGGTACTGGCGGCGACGAGGCCTGCCTTTTTGCCGGCGACCTGTTCAAGATGTACAAGAACTACTGCGAGTCGAAGGGCTGGCAGCTCTCCGTCACCGACTTCAACGAGGGCGCCGTCGGCGGCTACAAGGAGATAGACTTTGCCGTGAGCGGCACCGACGTCTACGGCACGCTGAAGTACGAAAGCGGCGTCCACCGCGTGCAGCGTGTGCCCGTCACCGAGTCGAACGGCCGCATGCAGACCAGTGCCGCCACGGTGGCCGTGCTGCCCGAAGCCGATAAGTTTGAGGTGCACATCAACGAGGGCGAAATCAAGTGGGA
>CAMOTK010000208.1 GCA_946625715.1 uncultured Prevotella sp.
GGATGGTGCGCAGCATGAACTCCTGCGTGGCCAGTTCCGGCATCTTGTACGAGCCGCCGTCGCCCTCCATCATCATCACCAGGGGAATGCCCAGCAGACGCGCCAGGCTCTTCACCTCAAAACCACGGCTCTCCAAGAGTTGCAACTGTTGGGAGGTCTGACTGAGCATCTGAGCACCGGCCACGTTGTCGAGCAGCAGCACGTCGTTGCTGGCCCAGTCCTCACGGAACCGTCGCGTGATTTCCTTCAACTGGTTCGCGTTGGCACGGCCGCGGGTGCCGACGGGTGCCGCCTCCTTCTCCTGAAGCAGCACCTTGTAGCGGCCTCCCTTGGCCATGTCCTGAAGGGTCTGCTCGTCGCCCGTGGCTGAGATTTGCAGCGACCGCATGGCGAACTGGAGTGTCGGTATGCCGTAGAGCAGGTCGGGCGTGAGGAACGTGTTGCGGAAGTGCAGCACATTTTCCATCGGCACCGTCTTCACCACTGGCACACCCGGCTTGGGCGTGTATTGTATGGTGTAGGTCTCAGTCCCCGTGTTGATGACTCCTGCCTGACAGAGCCACAAAGCACGGGGCCACTCCCCGGCAATGTCACGTTCCAGATAGACGTAGGCATTGCCGAAGTAGATTTTGCGAAATTCTATCTGCTCCTGCAACTCCGAGGCCGACATATAGGGGTTGGGCCGCACCTGAAGCAGGTAGTTCAGCTTGCCGTTGTCGCCGTAAAGGCTCTCCACGAAGTTGCCGCCCTCCATGTCCTTGCGCTGATACTCCACTTCCATCTGTCCCATCGTCTGCATGATGAGCGACACGCCACGATGCCACGCGGGCACCATGAGCGACGACATGCCGTGAGGGCTGACCACGTTTGCCGCCCAGTTGCCGCCCTTCGGCTGCGTCTGGTTCTCCGGTGCTGAGGGGTCGGTGGTGGTGATGGTGCCCGGCGTACCGTTGGCACTCACCACTTCGCGCTTGCGAAAAAATGATATGTTACTTCCGAACAATTCCATAGTTCTTTCCTTTTCTTATTGCTTGTTTTACGTGCATGGGTTTACTCACGTCAGCGGGCCGCTGCCTAAGAAGGTGGCCACGGCCTGCGCGAGGTTGCCAATGGTGCCCGTCACCTTCCAACCCGTGATGAGGGCCGTGCCGCTCACGCTGTCATTGCCGACATTGCAACTGATGGTGACGGTCTGCCCTACCATGCTGACGTTGCTGGCGAGTGCTGTCACGAGCGTGTTACACGTCATCGACCACGACTTGCGTCCGGCTATGTTATTCTCCCACTGTCCCTGCGTCGGCGAACTGACGGGGATACCCGCACAGCGCACGTCGATGTCGCACGACTTCTGTACGGCGATAGCGGTGCCGTTCTGCTTCACGATGAGTTGTCTGCCATGTATGATTGCCATATTCTTTCGTTTTTTATGTTAGATTAAGCCGAGACGCCGAAGCGTGCTGGTGGTCACAATCTCACCGCGGCCCATGCGCTTCGATGTGTTGTTCATGCCGAGGAATATCTTTTCGCCATCAACGTAGGGCTGCAATGACACCCCTCCGCTAAACTCTCTGTCTTGCAAGGCGTTGGCTATCACGCCCGCCTGTGCCTGGTTGAGCACCAGTTCGCCGGCATTCAGTCGGGCTGGAATCATGTCGCCGCTGAACCTTCGGCCAGGGATGGTGTAGCCGCTTGCGGCCTTGACTACGCCACCGCTTGCAAAAGGTATAATGGTGTCTGCCGCATTGATGGCTTCTATTGCTGCAACAATGGTAGCAATTCCACTCAGTATGGTCGTTACAGACTGGATGCCTCCAAGCACGTCTTTCATTCCTTTTGGCAGTTCTATGCCCAAGCCCTCTATGCCGCTTACCATGCTGCTGATGCCTCCATTCATCTGGCTCATAATGTCGGTCAGCTTGGCTTCCTGCTTTGTCGGCTCTTTGATTTTAAAATTTTTGATACGTCGGTCTCCACGCTTGGTCATGTCGGCAGCTGTTGGGACGGTTACCATGTCCAGCGTGCTGACGCCCTTCAGCCCAACTTCTCCGTTCATCTCCTTTATCTTTATACGGAGTTCACCGGCATAGGCATTCATCTCCTTCCATTCCTCTGTCAGTTTGCCGTATGGGGCCATTGAGTTTTCGACGGTTTTCAGTTCGTCTTTCAGCAGTTGCAGCTCAGTGCGCGATTCTGATATTTCGACTTTCAACGCCCGTATTTTTGCGGAAGATCCACCTTTGCCGCCGCTTTTGCCGCCGCTTTTGTCAGTTGCTTCTGGATCGATGATGGCCTCATTGACAGGTTCAAGGATGGCGAGTGCCTTCTTCTTGTACTCTTCCATCATCTTCGTGTTCGCGTCAAGGGCAGCACGCAGGGGGGCAGTGTTCAGACTCGTCAGACCGTATGTTTGCTTCGCGTTTTCCATAGCCCTGCGTGCTGCATCTGAGCGGTCGCCGCCCTGCCATGACTGTATTGCGCCGATGGCACGGTTCAGCCACTGGTTGGTGGCACGATACGTGCCGAGTTGCTTGAAGTAGTCGGCACGTTGGTTTTTAGACCCCGCCAAAGCCTGAATTTGCGAATTGACGGCAGAGTCGCCTCCCATCATTCCGTATGCCTTATTCATGCGGCCAATAGTGGTGAATGCCTCTATGACTGGCTTCAACGCGCTGTCCAGGAATTTCACGGCTGCAATCTTCCAGCTGTTGAACATCGACACGCCGGCCTCCTGCAGCGGCATGAGCGTGCGGCCAAGGTCGTCCATTGCGTTCTTCAGGTCTACGTCGGCCTTGGTGGCCCGTTCCGCCGCCGTCTCTACATAGTCGCCCGCCTTGCTCATCTGCTCACGGATGATCTCGCCGACGGCCTTGGTCATGTCGCCGGTCTGCTTCATCTTCTCGTCGATTTCTGTTGCGCTGATACCGAGGTTGTCGAGAATCGGTTTCGACTTGCGGCCAAGACCTGTCACGATGCTGTCTACCAAGTAGTCGACCGACTGCCCTGTGTCCTTGGCCTTCTGCTGTGCAAAGGCGAGCATCGTGCCGAGTTGGTCAAGCGGCAGTTTGAAGTCGTCGAACCTCACCGCTGCCTTCATCAGCTCGATGTCGGTCACGGTGCCGTGGGTCGCCTGGCGCAGCCCTTCGAGGAGGTCGCCACGGCCCAGCCGCTCGAAGGCGAGGCGTATACCCTCGCCCTCCTTGGCGAGTTGCACACTTTGATTCACTAGCCCGGCCATCTCAACGCCCACGCTGGCTATCGCCCCGGCGGCCTTGGTCATGACGTTACCGGCGAATACTTGCAATGCACCGTCCATCTTGCCGCCGAGACCTGAGAGGATCCCGCCGCTCTTCGGTGTGCTGGGCGTCTGTTGTAGGTTGCGGTTCATCTGCTGCACCTCCTGATTCACAGCCTGGTACTTCTGCCGCAGCTGGTCTATTGCCCTGAGATAGTCCTGCCCTATAGTCTTCTGTTGGGCCTCTGTCATGCGGTTGTACTGCATCGTCAGCTGCTCGATGGTGCCCTTGTAGTCGTTCATCTGGCCTTTCGCCGTCTTGGCCTTCGAATCCATGCTGCCCATCATCTGGACGAACTTCTGCATCTTGTCGGCATCCT
>CAMOTK010000209.1 GCA_946625715.1 uncultured Prevotella sp.
TTACCGACTTATCTTCAGACGCAGACTGTTGAGCACCACGCTCACGCTGCTGAAGGCCATGAGGGCTGAGGCCCACATGGGCGTGATTTGCCACGACAGGCCGAAGAGGTAGGGTAGGCCGGCGGCCAGGGGTATGCACACCAGATTGTAGATGAACGCCCAGAAAAGGTTCTGACGAATCATGCCCACCGTGCGACGGCTCAGGCCGATGGCTTCGGGTATGCGGCGCAGGTCGCTGCCCATGAGCGTCACCTGTGCCACGTCCATAGCCACGTCGGTGCCGCGCCCCATGGCAATGCTGACGTCGGCGGCGGCCAGCGCCTGCGAGTCGTTGATGCCGTCGCCCACCATGGCCACGCGGTGGCCCTGCTGCTGTAGCTGTCTGACCAGATTTTCCTTGTCTTGCGGCAGCACCTGCGACAGGTAGTGCTCTATGTGGGCCGCCTGAGCGATAGGTGCCACACGCTCTTCCTTGTCGCCGCTCATCATGTAGACCGCTATGCCCTGCGCTTGCAAGGCATCTATTGCTTCAGCAGCATGCGGCTTCAGAGCCTCGCCACCGTCACCAGGTTCGGTGATGGTGCCCGTCTTGTCGACCACCATGGCGTCGATTGTGCGCAGGCTTTCCAATGCCGTTGCATCCTTGATGAGAATGTTCTTCTCGGCCGCCTTGCCAATGCCCACCATCAGTGCGGTAGGCGTGGCCAGGCCCATGGCGCAGGGACAGGCGATGACCAGTACCGACACGGCCGAGAGCACGGCCTGCGGCAACATCTGTGGGCCGCCAATAAGGAGCCAGAGCACAAAGGTGAGCACGCTGATGAGCGTCACTGTGGGCACAAAGATGAGCGCAATCTTGTCGACCACGCGCTGCACGGGAGCCTTCGAGCCTTGAGCTTCCTGCACCATGCGAATCATGTTGGCCAGCACCGTCTTCTGTCCCACCTGCTGGGCGCGTAAGCGTAGCGTCGCTCCTTGGCCCAGGATGGTGCCGGCCAGCACCTTGTCGCCTTCGCGTTTCTCCACGGCCACCGATTCGCCCGTCATCATGCTCTCGTCGACAAGTCCGCTGGCGCCGGCAATCACCGTGCCGTCGACAGGAATCTTCTCGCCAGGACGCACTTCGATGACGTCGCCCACCGATACGGCAGCGATGGGGATGTCGGTGGTCACGTCGTTCTCCACGAGATGTGCCGTCTTGGGCGTCAGGCCCATCAGGGTGCGTATGGCCGACGCCGTGCTGTGCTTGGCGCGCTCTTCGAGCAGGCGGCCCGTGAGCACGAACGTGATAATCATGACCGAGGCGTCGAAGTAGGTGTGCCACGCAATGCCGCGCGGCGTCCATACGGCGTCGCCCCAAAAGGTGTTGAATGTGCTGAAAAGGAATGAGATGCCCGTAGAGAGCACCACGAGCGTGTCCATATTGGCCGAGCCGTGCACGAGCTGTCGCCATGCCGTGACGTAGAACTGTCGGCCGCAGTATACAAGGTTGAGCAGGGCAATGATGAGGCAGAGTTGGTTGCGGTAGTCGGCTGTCAGGCCCTGGCCTATCCACCCCATCGAGAGCGCCATGCAGAGCACGGCGAAGAGCCACGACAGCGCGACCTTGCGTCGCAGCATGCTGAGAGCACGGTGCTCGATGGCCTCGACGTTGCGGTCCTGCTCGATGACCATGTCGTAACCGATGCTGCTGAGGGCTTCCTTCATCTGCTGCAACGACACACGGGCAGGGTCGTAGTCGACCATGACGGTGCGCGTAGACAGGTTGACGGCAGCGGCACCGATGCCGTCGAGAGCATTGAGCTTGCGCTCTACATTGGCCGCACATCCGGCACACATCATGCCGAGCACGGCGACAGTCTTTCTTTCCATAACAGTCTGTTACTCTTTAGGTTTATGCGAAAGTTTATAGCTAAGCGTCAGCATGACGTAGCGCGGTATGCAGTTGTTCCACGTCTCGGTGCGGCCCTGCGCGTTGACAGCGTACTGGGTGCTGCTGAGCTGGTGGAGCAGGTCGAAGGCGGTGAGCTTCAGCGTCAGCCGTTGCTTCAGCAGCGAGCGTGAGAGCTGGGCATTCCATACGAGGTGGTCGTCGTTCATCAGGTTGCTGTAGTAGCCTCGGCGCGAGAACATGCGCAGGTCGGTGGCCAGCGTGGTCTTGATCCAGGGAATGGTGTAGTTGACGGCCAGGCCATAGTCGAAGTCGAAGGCATTGATGCGCTGGAAGTCCTGGCGGGTGCTGGTGGAGCGGCGCCAGGCGACGTTGCCGCTGACGGAGGCCGTGAGCTTGTCTATCTGGTATTCGAGCTTCAGGTGGTCGGTGAGGGTCCTGTTGTGGACGGTGGAGCGGGGGGAGAATGATGGTTGCTGTGATACAGCAACATACAGGACGGGGAAGTCGACGGAATGGATGTAAGCGACAGAGGCTGACTCGGTCAGGGTGAGGTGTTTCTTGCGGTCGATGGGCTGCTGATAGCTGCCGCTGAGCGATGCCGTCCAGTTGCCGTTGATGTTGTCGGGACGGTAGCTATAGGCGCCGGTGGCAGGGTCGTAGGTGGTACGCGTGCCAACGGAACGCTGGATGATGGAGGCGTTGGCGTTGAGGCTGATGGTGCGCTTGAGTGAATCGACCGTCCACGTGACGCTGGTCATGAACTGGTGGGTGATGGTGGCCTTCAGGTTGGGGTTGTTCTCGCGGTAGGCCAGAGGATTGGTGGAGTCATCGCCAGGCATGAGCGACACGAAATCGGGGTGAGCCACGTTGACACTGTAGCCGGCATAGCGGTGGTTGCGTCCCCAGTGCTGATAAAAGACAGAGGGGTTGAAACTGGTGAGCCGCCGACGGACCAGAGTGTCGATTTCGTTGTCGTCGAAGTGCAGGTGCTCGTGGATAAAATGAAGCGGAACGTCTATGGCGAAATAACTGTTGTCGGATGTGTGCGCCATCTGCAGTTCAGGCGAAATGGTGCGGGTCAGCAGCTCGTTGGAGTCACTATTGCCGGGATCGTAGCATTGCAGCAGGGCGTCGCGCGAGGAAGGCAGGAAGTCGAGCTCCGACTTGTAGGGCAAGTCCTTCTGGGCAAGCCAGTCGAGGCGGTAGTTGCCATTCTCCTGTTCACGTCGTTTCTGCTCGTATTTGGCACCAGCCGAGACATACCACTGGTTAGGCAGCTGGTAGACATAGCCTGCCTGCAGGCTGTACTCATAGCCCTGCTGATGCGTGTCGCCGTAGTAGTGGCGATGGTCTGAGGCATCGTCGGCTGCATAGCGTGTGTCGCGCAGGGTGAACTGTTCGCTGGGCTTCTGGCGGTTCATGCTGCCGCTGGCTGCAAGAGTAATGTAGTCGCCCCACTCGAACTTCTTGGTCCAGAAGAAGTTACTGCTGAGGTTGACGGCGCGATAGCGGTTGTGGCTCAGGTTCAGCATCTGGTTGATAAGCACATCGCGCATGGTCGAGTCGGCACTCTCGGCGTCGCGCCGCCCGTCGGCATAGCTCATGCCGATGCTGGCGTGGAGTCCTATTTTACTGGCCGTGAAGATGTTGTTGGCCGAGAAGCGGAAGTCCTTCTGCCGGCTGAAGGCCGAAGAAGCCCCCAAAAT
>CAMOTK010000210.1 GCA_946625715.1 uncultured Prevotella sp.
CATCAAGGCAATTGATAATGGACAATTGATAATTGACAATTCCGCTGTCTACTACTCGCTCGACGGCAAGCGCCTGAGCCAGCCCAGTCGCGGCCTGAACCTGGTGCGCCAGAGCGACGGCTCGTTCAAGAAAATAATACTCTAAAAACATAGGAAAAATGAAACACACTGCACTACTGCTGCTCCTGAGCCTGCTATTATTCGGCACAGGCAGCATCAAGGCCCAAAAGGCCGACAACCAAAGTGTGAGCCTCACCTTTGCCTTTGCCGACGGCAAGGACGGACAGACGGCCACGTACAACAACAACGCGGAAGCGTGGTTCAAGAACAACTACACCGTACTGGGCAGCAACGTCTACTACAAAGGTACGTCGCTCAACCAGTCGCTCATCAACCCTTCAATCAGCAATGAAGGTTCGGCCAATGCCGACAATGCCGTGACGTTCTACGTGATACCCAAAAAGGGCATTACGTTTACGCCCACCAAAGTATCGTTCAAGACCACCCGCTACGGTACTAACGGCGGCAAGACCGATGTGGTGTGGCAGAACAGCGACGGCACCACCGTCGAAATAGAAAAAGGTGTGGTGTCGGCACGCAACAACGACGTGACCAGCTACAGCCACGACATCAGCGGTGCCAAGGCCAGCAATGGTCTCTGCGGTCTGCGCCTGCACCTCTATGCCCTGCTCGACTCTAAGCAGGTGGGCTATGGCGACGTGACCATCGAGGGCGTAGTCAATGGCGAAGTACAGCAAGTGCAGCAGTATCAGTTCAGTGTAACCACCGACAACCAGTCCGCGGGCAAAGTGACCGTGACGCCCAATGCCACCGTGTTCGACGAGGGCGACGCCGTGACGCTTGCTGCCTCGGAGAACTTCGGCTACCACTTTGCCGCATGGGTCGATGCCCAGAGCGGCCAGACCGTGTCAACGGCTAACCCCTATACCTTCAACATTGCAGCCAACACCAGTCTGAAGGCTACCTACACCCAGAAGAACACCTACGCCCTGAACCTATCGTACACAGAAGGTGTCAACGACAACCTGGTGCAGGTGCAGCCCGAAGGTAGGATTATCAACGGCGTGCACTGGTATGAAGATGGCGACGACGTGAAGCTCATGGCCCTGAACAACCGTATTGCCACCTTCACTAACTGGAGCGGCGACGCCCAGGGCACCGATGCCGAACTGAACATCAAGATGACGGGGACGAAGCAGGTGCAGGCCAACTTTGCCATGGCCGACTATATTGTGGGATGGGACCTCTACTACGACCAGCCCAACAAGGACCGCGCCGCCGACTACAAGGCCGACTCGGAAAATGCTGGCATGCTCTCGCTGCGCCAAGCCAACGGCACTACCTCGACCTGGCTCACCCGCGGCATCACCAACGGACAGGAGAACGGCAAGTATGCCGCACGCATCTGGAAGAAACTGAGCGAAGAGTGGTACTTTGAAATCAGTTTCTCATCGAAAGGCTATGAGAACCTGAAAATCTCCTCTTGCTTGGGCGACGACTACAACACCTACTCGGTGAACAACGTAGAGTATTCCATCGACGGACAGAACTTCACCAAGATTGGCACCTTCAATCCGCCGGCACGCGGCTGGGACGGTCCTAAGGAGTTCAGTCTGCCTGCCGAGGCCAACAACCAAGAGCGCGTCTACATACGCTGGATGCCCGACCGCACCAGCAGCAAGATAGGCGTTGAGAGCGACAACGACGGCACGGCCGTAGCCGAAATCTTCGTGTTGGCCGACGCCGTAGGTGCTGCCAGCGAAGAGGCTAAGCTCGTAAGCACCACACCAGTCGAGGGTAGCACCGACGCCAGTGCCAACGGCTCGATCATCCTCACCTTCGACAATAAGATAAAGACAGGAAAAGGCTCGGCCACTCTCGATGGTGAGCAACTGGAGCCCATCGTGAGCGGCAAGACCGCCGTGTTCAAGTACAACGGCCTGGAGTATGGCAAGCAGTACACCTTCAGCATGCCCGAAGGCGTGCTCCTCAGCCGCGGCGGCAAGCCCGTGGCCGCAGCCACCATCAACTTTACGACCATGGAGCGCCAGCAGCCCGAGGCACGCCTCTTCGATGCTGTGGTGGCTCAGGACGGCACAGGCGACTACACCTCGGTGCAGGCTGCCATCGACGCCGCACCTGCCGGCCGCGCCAAACCCTGGCTCATCTTCATCAAGAACGGCCAGTACAAGGAGCACGTCGACGTGCCCAAGACGAAGCCCTACCTGCACTTCATCGGTCAGGAGCGCGACCACGTGGTCATCAAGGACGACCGTCTCTCGGGCGGCGACAATGCCGTGCACGTGAGCGTTGGTGCCACCGTAGTGGTCAACGCCAACAACACCTTCTTCGAGAACCTCACGATGGAGAACATCTGGGGCCACGAGAAGCAGGCCGGTCCGCAGGCTCTGGCACTGAACACCGTTGGCGACCGCATAGCCCTGAACAACGTGGCACTGCTATCGTATCAGGACACCTGGATCACCTCGTCGACATCCAACAACCGCCACTACATCAAGAACTCGCTCATTGAGGGCGCCGTAGACTTCATCTACAACTCGGGCAACGTCTATCTCGACGGCGACACGCTCGAAATCAACCGTCCCTCGGGCGGCTACATCGTAGCACCGAGCCACTCGGCCGACGTGAAGTGGGGCTATGTGTTCCAGAACAACGTCATCCGTCCGGGCAAGGTCATGAAGGACGGCAAGCCCACTGGCGAGACCATGAACGTCACCGACATCTGGCTCGGCCGTCCCTGGCACAACGAGCCCAAGACCGTGTTCATCAACACCCAGAGCTTCGTCAACATTCCTGCCAAGGGTTGGTACAACACCATGGGCGGTCTGCCTGCTCTCTGGGCTGAATACAACACCACCGATGCCAAGGGTCAGCCCATGGATCTCTCGCAGCGCGAGACCTATTATTACTATTGGAAAGACGATGCCAAGACGCAGAAGGCCGAGAAATTCGGTGTGAAGAACACCCTGACTGCCGAAGAAGCAGCCCAGTACACGCTGAAGAACGTAGTGGGCGGCACCGACGGCTGGCAACCCGACCGCATGTGCGAGGCCTGCGATGCGCCACAGCCCCGTCTTGAGGGCGGCAAGCTCACGTGGCAGGCTGTGCCCTACGCCATCTGCTACGTGGTGACCTGCGACGGCGTGGTGACCAACTTCACCACCGAGACAGCCGTGAACTATGAGGCCGGTAAGGTGCGCCAGTACAAGGTGCAGGCCGTCAACGAGTTTGGCGGACTGAGCCAAGCCGGCCTGGTGGCCGACCCCACGGGCATCAAGGCAATTGATAATGGACAATTGATAATTGACAATTCCGCTGTCTACTACACGCTCGACGGCAAGCGCCTGAGCCAGCCCGTTCGCGGCCTCAACCTCGTGCGCATGAGCGATGGTAGCGTGCGCAAGATGCTTTACTAATCAAAGCGAAAGTTTTTAGTAATTAGTTTGATTATATTTCTTTAGAACGGAATAGCGGGAGATGTGAATCTTCCGCTATTTTTTGTGCGTTATCCAATCCCCACTTTTTTCCCAAAAACGTTTGGAAGTTC
>CAMOTK010000211.1 GCA_946625715.1 uncultured Prevotella sp.
AGTTCCAGGAGTACTATCCCGAGTGGCAGGGCATCTCTATTCCCCAGCCGTTCTGCCAGAGCTTTGTGCCCTTTGCATTGGTTATCGGCAAGGCACTCGACAAGATTCCCGGTTTCGAGAAGCTCAATATCGATGCCGAAGGCTTGAAGAAGAAGTTTGGCGTGCTGGGCGAGCCGCTGGTGCTTGGCGTCATTGTGGGTGCCCTGATTGGTGCTCTGGCACAGCTCGACATCAAGAAGGTCCTGTTCCTTGGCGTGACGATGGGTGCCGTGATGGAACTCATTCCTCGCATCACCTCGCTCTTCATCGAGGGTCTGAAGCCAATTGCCGAGAAGACCCAGGAAGTGGTGAAGAAGAAGTTCAACGGCAAGAAAGTCTATATCGGCATGTCGCCGGCCGTGGTCATCGGTCATCCCACCACGCTGGTCGTGTCGCTGTTGCTCATCCCCGTGGCATTGGGTCTGGCCGTGGTGCTGCCCGGCAACCAGTTCCTGCCTCTGGCATCGCTGGCCGGCATGTTCTATCTCTTCCCCATGATTCTTCCGTTCACGAAGGGCAACGTGGTGAAGACCTTCATTATCGGTCTGGTGGCACTGGCCGTAGGTCTCTACTTCGTGACCGATATGGCTCCTGCCTTCACAATGGCTGCCCACACCGTGTTTGAGCAGACGGGCGACAAGGCTGCCGACATTCCCGCAGGCTTCGACGGTGGTGCACTCGACTTTGCATCGAGCCTCTTTGGCTGGATTATCTACAAGTGCGTCAACAATCTGCAGTATGTGGGCATGGGCCTGCTGAGTGGCATCACGGTGGTGATGTTGTTCATCAACCGTCGCCGCATCGTAGCCGATGAAAAAGCAAACAAATAAAAACAAATCAGAAATAATACAATGAAAAAAGCATTTCTTTCATTCGCCCTGCTTATGGGTGCGCTGAGCATCAGTGCTCAGCAGGACGTTAAGTTCCAGACAGCTTGTCATCCTGAGGATGTGAAACACTACGACACCAAGACTCTGCGCGACCGCTTCGTGATGGAGAAGGTGATGGAAGCCGACAAAATCCATCTGACCTACTCGCACTACGACCGCTTCATCTTTGGTGGCGCCATGCCCGTGCACACAACGCTGAAACTGGAGAACTTCCGCGACTTGGGTCTTGATGTAGACCCCGGCATCAAGGACAAGTATTTCCTCTACAACCGTGAGCTTGGCGTCGTCAACTGCGGCGAGGGCGATGGTTGGGTCATCGTCGACGGCAAGGAGTATGCTCTTTCTCCCAAAGAGGCCCTCTACATCGGCCGTGGACATATTGCCAAGGACAAGGACGTAAACAAAGTGGTGGAGTTCCGCTCGAAGGATGCTTCGAAGCCCGCTAAGTTCTATCTGAACTCGGCCACCGCCCACCAGCACTATAAGACCCAGTGGATTACGCTCGACGGTCGCAAAGGTTCGCTGAAGGCAGCCGTCTGGGGTCCCGTTGGTTCGCTGGAGGAGTGCAACAACCGCACCGTGTATAAGCTCATCGTCAACGACGTGCTCGAGGAAGGCCCCTGCCAGTTGCAGCTCGGTCTGACCCAGCTCAATCCCGGTGCTGCATGGAACACCATGCCGCCCCACACCCACGGTCGTCGCATCGAGGCCTACTACTACTTCAACCTTCCGCAGGAGCAGACCATTGCCCACATCATGGGCGAGCCCCAGGAGAGCCGTGTGGTATGGCTGCACAACGAGCAGGCTATCATGTCGCCCGAGTGGAGCATCCATGCTGCCGCAGGCACCTACTACTATACCTTCATCTGGGGTATGGCCGGCGAGAACCTGTACTACAACGACAAGGACAACATTCCCGTTATTGACATCAAATAACTTAAAAACCAAATACTAAAATGAGTGCAGTACAAACTACTAAGATGAGCAACTTCCGTTGGGTCATCTGTGCGTTGCTGTTCCTGGCAACCACCGTCAACTACATGGACCGTCAGGTCCTTTCGCTAACATGGAAAGACTTCATTGCCCCCGAGTTCCACTGGAACGACAATGACTATGGTACTATCACAGGTTGGTTCTCTATCTTCTATGCTATCGCCAACCTCTTCGCTGGAAAGTTCATCGACTGGATGGGCACCAAGAAGGGTTATCTCATTGCCATCTTCGTTTGGTCTACCGGTGCAGTGATGCACGCCGGTTGCGGTTGGGTGGCCATGAATATTGAAGGCTACGACTCTATCGAGGCTCTGCGCCTGGTTGAGGCCGGCAGCGATGCTGCAGTAGCCATTGCAACCATTTCCGTATGGCTGTTCCTATCCTGTCGTATGATTCTCGCCCTTGGTGAGGCCGGCAACTTCCCCGCTGCCATCAAGGTGACCGCCGAATACTTCCCCAAGAAGGACCGTGCCTTTGCCACATCGCTCTTCAATAGCGGTGCCTCTGTAGGTGCTCTGGCCGCTCCCGCTACTATTCCCCTGCTGGCACGTGCCTGGGGTTGGGAGATGGCTTTCGTCATCATCGGTGCTTTAGGCTATGTGTGGATGGGCCTGTGGATTTGGCTCTATGAGAAGCCTCACAAGAACAAGCGTGTGAACCAGGCCGAGCTGAACTACATTGAGCAGGACAGCGACATTGCCGAGGTGCAGAACAAGCAGGAGCCGAAGGAAGAGAAGACCATCTCGTTCTGGAAGTGCTTCACCTTCAAGCAGACCTGGTCGTTCATCGTTGGTAAGTTCATGACCGACGGCGTGTGGTGGTTCTTCCTGTTCTGGGCACCCGCTTACTTCAGCGACCAGTATGGCTACACCTCTGACTCAGGCATGGGTATTGCCCTTATCTTCACGCTCTATGCCATCTGCACCGTGCTGTCGTTCGGTGGTGGCTATCTGCCGAAGATTTTCGTCGAGAAGTATGGCATGAACCCCTATGCCGGCCGTATGCGCGCCATGCTCATTTTCGCCTTCTTCCCCCTGCTCGGTCTGCTGGCTCAGCCTCTCGGCGCCTATAGTGCTTGGTGGCCCGCCATCCTGATTGGTCTGCTCGGTGCTGGTCACCAGTCGTGGAGTGCCAACATCTTCTCGACCGTGGGCGACATGTTCCCGAAGTCAACCATTGGTACCATCACCGGTATCGGCTCTATGGCCGGTGGTGTGGGCTCGTTCCTCATCAACAAGGGTTCTGGTATGTTCTTCACTTGGGCCGAGGGTCAGGGCACAGCCTTCTCGTTCTTCGGCTTCGAAGGCAAGCCTGCTGCCTACATGGTGGTGTTCTCGTTCTGCGCCGTGGCCTACCTCATTGGCTGGTGCATCATGAAGGCACTTGTGCCGAAGTACAAGCCCATCGTGGTTGAATAAATCTTTAGAAAGGATGAGACAACGTTCTCTCATCATATTCCTTCTTACGCTATGCCACTCTGTTAGCCTGTTTTCACAAACGCTACAGGGTGGCATAGGCGTTTCTATGCAGAAGCAGTTGGCGCTGTTTCCGCAGGAGAAGGTGTGTCTGCACACCGACCGCACGGTGTTTCTGGCCGGCGACTCGGGTTGGTCGATGGCGACGGCCATGTGTTGAGCGAGCGCCTGCTCTTCTCCAACCGT
>CAMOTK010000212.1 GCA_946625715.1 uncultured Prevotella sp.
CCTAAGCGTATTACTTTCCTGTTTTTCGCGTTATCGGTCAGTCCGCAAAGAGCGTGGTCAGCAACGCCAATGCCAACAATTAACAACTATTAACAGCCAGATTAACGCTCATAATGGAAAAATTTTGTAATTTTGCAATTAAAAAAAGAACAAAAAAAATGAGACGTGTTACCACTTTTGTTTTCGTACTGACGCTGCTACTCACGTCGTGCATCAAAGAGGAACCCAAAAACGCCGAATGTGACATTCTGGAAGCCTGGATAGACGATGCGGCTATGGCCTCACACTTCTATAACGCCAAGGACATGCGCATCGGCGAGGTGCCGTCGGGCGCCAACGACCTGACCTTCTTTGTACGCCAGCCGTCGGTGCTGCCGCTGGTGGCCGTGAACTTCAAGCTGACGCCGGGCGCCACCATCGCGCCGGAGAACGGCAGCCGGCAGGACTTCAGCAAAGGTCCCGTGACCTACACCGTGACGTCGGAAGACGGACAGTGGCACCGCACCTATCAGGTCAGCTTCCACGAAGTGACGCTGCCCAGCAACAAATATAGTTTCGAGGATTGCGAGCTCGACAGCAAGGGCAAGTACTATGTGTGGTACGACACCAACAGTGCTGGCGTGAAGGAATACTTCTGGGCCACGGGCAATGCCGGCTACATCATAGCTAAGTCGAATGCAGCCGCAGAGGAATACCCCAGCGTGCCCGATGCCAACGGCTTTGAGGGCCAGTGCGTGCGCCTGACCACCTGTGCCACTGGCTCGTGGGGCAAACTGTTCCAGAAGCCCATTGCTGCCGGCAACTTCTTCTTAGGCACCTTCGACCCGCAGTTTGCTATGACCAATACCCTGAAGACCACGAATATGGGCATTCCCTACACCAAGGAGCCGGTGAAGGTGACGGGCTACTACAAATATACGCCCGGCGCCGAGTTCACCGACAAGAACATGAAAGTGGTGGAAGGACGCACAGACGAGCCCAGCATCTACTCGGTGCTCTATCTGAACAAGGACGAGCAGGGCAACGACGTGATGCTCCACGGCGACGACGTGCTGAGCAGTCCCTACATTGTGCGCAAGGCGCAAGTGGCCTCGCTGCCTGCCACCACCGAGTGGACGCGCTTTGAAATGCGCTTCGAGGGCACCACGCCCATCGACCCCACCCTGCTGGCCAACCGCGGCTACAACCTGGCCCTGGTGTTCTCGTCGAGCAAGACGGGCAACACCTTCGAGGGTGCCGTGGGCAGCACGCTCTGCGTAGACGAAGTAGAAATCTCATTTAAAGACGAATAACATGAGCATGCGCAATATCCTTTCAATGATGTTCTTCGCCCTGGCCCTGCTCTCGGCAGGCACAGCACGGGCAGAATCGTTTTTCGACGACCTGCAACTGAAGGCCCGCGCTGGCTACAGCATTGGCGGCACAGCCCCCTTGGGCGTTCCGGCCACCATACGCAGCATCGAGTCGTTCAAACTCACGCCCAGCCTCACGGTGGGCATCGACGCCATGCACCCGCTGTCGGGGAAGTTCGGCTTGCAGGCTGCACTGCACTTCGACATCAAGAACATGAACACCGAGGTGACTACCAAGGGCTACCACATGAAGGTAAAGATGGACGACGACGAACTGGAAGGCGTCTATACCGGCCACGTGCGCCAGAGGGTGCAGCAGTACATGCTGACCATCCCCGTGCAGCTGACCTTCAACATCGGCCGCAAGGTGCAGCTCAAGGCCGGTCCCTACTTCTCGGTGCTGATGGGCAAGAAGTTCGAGGGCGACGCCCTGGACGGCTATCTACGCAAGGACACGCCCACAGGCGAGAAGGTGCTCATGGGCACCAACAAGAACGAATGGGCCACCTACGACTTCAGCGACGACATGCGCCGCTGCCAGTTCGGCGTGGCCGCCGGCGTCGACTGGGCCTTCCACCAGCGTTGGGGCTTGTCGGCCGACCTGTCGTGGGGCCTCACCGGCATCTTCCCCAGCAGTTTCAAGACCGTGGAGCAGACGCTCTACCCCATCTACGGCACCATCGGTGTGTTCTACAAACTCAAGTGACAACATATACATCATTATTTAATATACACAACTAAATCATTAAGTTATGAAGAAAATTTTTACGCTTATCTTTGTTGCTCTGACGGCTATGGCCGCCCAGGCAACTGATTACACCAACATCCCCATCACAGTAACCGTCAACGGCGAGTCGAGCGAACAGACCGGCAACATCACCATTACCGAGAACGCTGGCAAGTATGACCTCACGCTGAAGAACTTCATACTGGCAAGCGCAGACAGCCCCATGGCTGTAGGCAATGTGGAACTGAAGGGCATTGAGCCCTATCAGGACGGCACGACCACTCTGCTGGTGACCAACCAGACCATCACAATCACCAATGGCGACGACCCCTCTGTAACTGTTTGGGCTGGTCCTTTTATTGGCGACGTGCCCGTAGAACTGCGCGGCAAGATTGAGAACGGCCATCTGCGCTGCTACATCGACATCGACATGCAGGCTACCTTGCAGCAAGTTATACAGGTGGCCGTAGGCGACGGCTACCAGATAGCCAACCCGAGCTTCGAGAACTGGCACGCCTCAACGGACAGCTACATTGAGCCCAACGTCTGGCATTCGTTTGAGAGCGCAACAGGCAATTTTGCAGCCTTGGCCGGCCATCATATCGAGAAGTCGAGCGATGCCCACAGCGGCGAGGCCAGCGCACGCATCGTTGCCACCAGCATTTTCGGCATCGTTGCCAATGGCACCATGACCACAGGCCGCATGAACGCAGGCTCTATGACTGCCGCCAACAATGCCAACCATGCCTTCCTCGATATGAGCAGTACAGACTTGGACGGCAACGGCGACCCCTTCTACACCACGATGTATTCGCGCCCCGACTCTATCGCCCTTTGGGTGAAGTTCAAGCAGGGCAAGAAAACTGCTGCTTATCCCTATGCCACAGTGAGCGCCGTCATCACCGACGGCACCCGCTATCAGGATCCTGAAGACAAGGCGTACACCAATGTGGTGGCCAAGGCTAAGAACAACACCATCGCCGAGACCGGCGACCAGTGGAAGCGCATCGTTGCGCCCTTCGAATACACCACCAACGCTGTCGACCCGAAGGCTGTGCTGATTACCATCTCTACCAACGCCGAACCTGGTAAGGGCAGCGACAAAGACGAAGTGCTGGTCGACGACATCGCCTTCATCTACAACGCCAATCTGACGAGCCTGAAAATCAAGGGCCAGGACGTGCCTCAGTTCAGCAAGGACGTGCTCGACTACGAGATGACCATCGACCAGGAAATCACCGCTGCCGACATCGAGGCTGTGGCCGACAGCAAGGCTGCCCACGTGATGAAGACCGTAGAGACCGATGCCACTGCAGGTGCTTACAAGTGCGCTATCACCGTCTTCGGTGGCGACATGCAGGCCGTGAAGACCTACAACGTGAAAGTGAAGAGCTCTGCCACGGCTATCAAGAACGTGCAGACAGCTGCCCAGCAGACTACCTTCTACACGCTCGACGGTCGTGTGGAGCGCACGCTGAAGCCCGGCCGCATCTACAT
>CAMOTK010000213.1 GCA_946625715.1 uncultured Prevotella sp.
GTGATGAGGGGCGTATGGAAATAGAAGAAGCCATGCTCGTGGAAGTAGGTGTGGATGGCCATGGCCATGTTGTGGCGGATGCGCATCACGGCACCGAAGGTGTTGGTGCGCAGACGCATGTGGGCGTTCTTGCGCATCACCTCAAACGACTGTCCCTTCTTCTGCATGGGATAGGTATTGTCGCAGAGACCGTACACTTCCAACTGAGTGGCCTGTATCTCTGAGCTTTGGCCGGCGCCCTGGCTCTCCACCAGCGTACCGACGGCACAGATACATGCACCGGTAGTAATCTGCTTCAGCAGCTCTTCGTCAAACTTGGTTGGGTCGGCCACCACCTGAACGGTCTTGATGGTGGAGCCGTCGTTCAGGGCAATGAAGTCTACATTCTTGTTGCCACGATGGGAACGCACCCAACCCTTGACACATACTTCCTTGCCAAACTCCGTGCTTTGCAGCACATCAATTATCTTTGTTCTTTTCATTGTCAATTATCAATTCTTAATTGTCAATTATTCATAAGAACCCATACGCAGGCGGTCGACCTCTTCCTCGGTCAGATAGCGCCAGTCGCCACGACGCAGGTTCTTCTTGGTCAGGCCGGCAAACTGCACGCGGTCGAGCTTGGTCACCTTGTAGCCCAGGCTCTCGAAGATGCGGCGCACAATGCGGTTCTTGCCCGAGTGAATCTCGATGCCCACCTGCTTCTTGTCCACAGGATCGGCATATTCAATGGCGTCGGCCTTGATGTCGCCATCCTCGAGCGTGATGCCTTCGGCAATCTGCTGCAGGTCGTGGGCGGTCACGTTCTTGTCGAGATACACGTGGTAAATCTTCTTCTTCAGATACTTCGGATGGGTGAGCTTCGAAGCCATGTCGCCGTCGTTGGTGAGCAGAAGCACACCAGTGGTGTTGCGGTCGAGACGACCCACGGGATAGATGCGCTCAGGGCAGGCATTCTTCACGAGGTCCATCACCGTCTTGCGCTGCTGAGGATCGTCGCTCGTGGTCACGTAGTCCTTCGGCTTGTTCAGCAGCACGTAGACTTTCTTCTCCAGCGTAACGGGTTCTTCGTGGAAGCGAACAACGTCGGTGCGCAGCACCTTGGTGCCCAGTTCGGTCACAACCTCACCGTTCACCGTCACCACACCGGCCTGAATGAACTCGTCGGCCTCGCGACGGCTGCAAACACCGGCGTTGGCCAGGAACTTGTTCAGACGAATGGGCTCGTTGGGATCGAAGTTCTGCTCCTTATACTCTATGCGCTTCTTGTAGCTGTACTTTGCATTGGGATCGTAGTCGGCCGTGTGCTGGCGATAGCCGCCACGCTGCTGACCGTAGCCGCCCTGGCGCTGCTGATAGCCACCACGCTGCTGACCATAGCCGCCACGCTGCTGACCGTAGCCACCCTGACGCTGCTGGCCATAACCGCCACGCTGCTGACCATAGCCACCACGCTGCTGACCGTAGCCACCACGCTGCTGGTAGCCACTCTGACGGGGCTGATAGCCACCGTCCTGATTGTACTGACGCGACTGATAGCCCTGCTGCTCGTCGCCATCCTGATTGTAGCGAGGACGATAACCGCCCTGACGCTGCTGATAGCCGCCGTGCTGCTGGTTGTTGTAGCCACCGTAATTGTTCTGACGGGGACGATAAGAACGCTGCGGTGCCTGGCTCTGCAGGCCTGCGCCAAAGCCTTCCGGACGGAAACCGCCCTCATCGTCTTGATGCTTATTATAACTGGGACGCTCATAGCTGCTACCGGCACGCTGAATGCGGGGGCGCGGCGAGCGACCTACTGGACGAAATGCTTTCTGATAACCCTCCTGATTGGTGTTCTGCTGCTCTGCGGCAGTCTCCTCTGTTCTCTTTTCGTTCTCGAAATCCATAATCTTAATGCTTTAAATAATTCTTAATTGGAGCCTCACGGCCCATCTTGGTTTGTTCTCTCTAACTGTTATTAATAAGGTTTTAATGATTTAAATTCCAGTATAGTTCCATGGCGTGATTGCCATAAGTTCGGCCTTCACATCATCGCTGACGTCGAGTGTGCCTATAAACTCGTGTATGGTTTGTTCAGTAATTTTCTCATTGGTGCGCGTCAAGGCCTTCAAAGCCTCGTAGGGATGCGGGTAGGCTTCGCGGCGCAGGATGGTCTGAATGGCCTCAGCCACGACAGCCCAAGTATTCTCTAAGTCTTCGCGCAACTTGTCTTCGTTGAGTATCAACTTGCGCAGGCCCTTCAGCGTGCTTTGGAACGCAATGAGCGCATGCCCCATGGGAACGCCTACGTTGCGCAGCACCGTTGAGTCGGTCAGGTCGCGTTGCAAACGGCTGACAGGCAATTTCTGTGCCAGGAATTGTAATACGGCATTGGCTATGCCAAGGTTGCCTTCCGAATTTTCATAGTCAATGGGATTCACTTTGTGGGGCATGGCGCTCGACCCTACTTCGCCGGCCTTGATCTTCTGCTTGAAATACTCCATGGAAATGTACATCCAGAAATCGCGGTCAAGGTCGATAACGATGGTATTGATGCGACGCATGGCATCGAAGATGGCACCCAGCCAGTCGTAGTTCGAAATCTGTGTGGTAAACTGCTCGCGCTCCAAGCCAAGCTTCTCACTGACGAAATGGTTGCCAAACTCGCGCCAGTCGATGTCGGGATAAGCCACATGATGAGCATTGTAATTGCCTGTGGCACCACCGAACTTGGCCGTGATGGGCACTTCCTTCAAGCCGCGCAGCTGTTCTTCAAGGCGATAGACATAGACCATGATCTCCTTACCCAAACGGGTGGGAGAAGCAGGCTGACCATGAGTTTTTGCCAACATGGGAACAGCCTTCCACTCTTCAGCATAGTCGTTGAGCTGCTCAATCAGCTCTTCCACAACAGGGTAATAGACCTGCTCCAGAGCTTCTTTGATAGAAAGGGGTACGCTGGTATTGTTGATATCCTGCGAAGTCAAACCGAAGTGAATAAACTCTTTGTAGCTATCCAAACCACCAATCTTGTCGAATTCCTCCTTGATGAAGTATTCCACAGCCTTCACATCGTGGTTGGTCACCTTCTCAATGTCCTTCACGCGCTGGGCTTCTGCAGGTGTAAACTTCCCATATATCTCGCGCAGACGGGGGAATAAATCATGATTGAAATCCTTCAACTGAGGCAAAGGCAGTTCACACAAAGTGATGAAGTACTCTATCTCTACACGCACACGATAGCGCACTAAGGCATACTCCGAAAAATACTCAGCAAGCGCTTCTGTCTTACCTCTGTAGCGGCCATCTATCGGTGAGATGGCTGTCAACAAACTCAGTTCCATTATTACTTAATCAGATAATTATCTTTTTGCGCCTGCAAAGGTACGAATAAAATAAGAATTAAGTATGAGGAAAAAAGAAAATTATTCAAGCTAAACTATGCTTTTTTTGATATTTAACAAAAAAAGAGCTTCACGATTGTGAAACTCTTCCTGGTGGGCGTTGACGGATTCGAACCGCCGACCCTCTGCTTGTAAGGCAGATGC
>CAMOTK010000214.1 GCA_946625715.1 uncultured Prevotella sp.
ACTGGTGCAGGCTTTCTTTTGCCATATATTTTCAGGTGTTTAGGGTTTGAAATGAAAGTTTTTTACTGATTTTTCTTTTTAGTTCAAAACTTTTTACATACCTTTGCACCCGGAAACAAGAAACACTTTCTCGCAGGAAAGTGCAGTAAGGAGGCCCATTTCGGCCGCTTGCTCTTGGGACAACTCGTCGTGGCTCTATCGGCAAAACAAACTATTCATCATACAACAGAGAAGATTTTAAGAAAATGAGAAGACTTTTATTGGCTATTATCCTGGTGGGCACGTCGCTTACCGGGTTCGCTCAAGATGACTTAAGCAAGAAACTATCTGTCACCACACAGATGTTCCTCGACGAACTGAAGGGAAACTTCAGCGCAGAGCGTGACACCAAGGCCGAGAAGCAACTCGACCTGATTCCCTTGGACAAGTCGTGGCAAATGCGGAAAGGCAAGAATGTCGGCCGCATCTATGCTGCCCCCGACACCATCGATGGGCGGGCCTACATCGCCGCCTACCTGCGTCTCGACGACGCCAGCCAGAAGAGCGAGGTGGAGGCCAAGGGCGTCATTCTGCAAAATGAATTCAACAACGGACTGTTTACGTCGCTCATTCCCGTCGACAAGCTCAACGAAGTGGCTGCCCTGAGCAACGTGAAGCGCATCAACGTCTCGCCCCTGAAGAAACTGATGACCAAGGCTGCCCGCCAGGCCACCAACGTCGACGACGCGCTGACGCTCTCGACTGATGCCATCTCGGCAGGACTGCAGAACAAGTACGACGGCTCGGGCGTCATTCTCGGCATCATCGACACGGGCATCGACTTCAACCACATCGCCTTCAAGGATAAGAACGGCAACTCGCGCATCAAGCAAGCCTACGTCTACAATGGCTCGTCGGCCAAGACTTACACTGGCAGCAGCATCACGAGCTCGCTGACCGACGACGAGACCGGAGACCACGGCACCCACACCTCCTCGACGGCAGGTGGCTCGAGCGTGATTGTCAATGGTTCAACCGTCACCGTGACCGACGACCATGCCAACGCCACCTACGGCGGCATGGCTCCCGGTGCCGACCTCTACCTGGCCGGCATTTACGGATTGAGTTCAACCTATCTCGACAATGCCGTTAAAAACATGTGCACTTACGCCGACCAGCAGGGCAAGCCGCTCGTGGTGAGCAACAGCTGGGGCTCGCAGATTGGCCCGCACGACGGCACGGGCGACGAGGCCGACGTCTACAACTCGCTCTTCGGCGACAGCCATCCCAACCGTGTGGCGCTCTTCGCAGCCTCCAACGACGGTGGCAAGTCGAAGGACGGCGAGGGCGGAGGCTACCACGTCAGCGGAACGGCCACAAGTGCCAACCCCCTCAGCACTATCTTACGCGCCGCAACCTACAGCAACACTGATGGTGGTTATTTCTATAAAGGCATCATTGCCAACGCATGGGCCCGCAACACCAATGTCACAAAGCTGGCGGTGAAAATCTTTGTCCTTGATGCTTCCACTGGCGCAGTAAAAACCAGTGTCACCATGACCTCACAGGGAAGCGTGAGCGGCTTGAGCAGTTATTACAGCGGGTCGCTTTACGTCTATTATGACCAGGTGACTTCCGACAAGACACAGATCCTGCTTTATTCTTCAAATGGCATAACCTCGCGCAGCACTTCGACGACCACGAAAAACGGCTCTACCTATTACAAGAGCAACTACACCCTGGCCATCCAGGTCTATCCGTATAGCGGAGCGAGCAGCTCGGTGGTCGACATCTGGGGCGGCAGCTATGGCTACTTCACAGACTACCTGGCCACGAACGGCTACAACTGGAAGGCCGGCAGCGACGACATGAGCGTCAGCGACGAGGCGATGATTCCAAACGTCATTTCCATTGGTGCCTACGTGACGAGCAATACCTGGAAGGATTACAACGGCACGTCGCACAGCATGACCGATGAATACACCCTGGGCGACATTGCCTACTTCTCGAGCTATGCCACCGCTGACGAGAGCCCCACAGGCCTGCAGTATCCGTGGATAACAGCCCCAGGTGCCCGCTTGGCAGCCGGCGTGAACCATAACCACACGGCCTCAGTAGACGACTATAGCTATTATGGCTCTGAAGACCTCGTCGTGAACAGCTCGACCAACCCCTACGCCATGATGGAAGGCACGTCGATGGCCACGCCCACGGCAGCCGGCATCGTGGCCCTCTGGCTGCAGGCCTCGCTGGACGAGAATGCCCAGCACAAGAACCTGACCGTGAACGACGTGAAGCAAATCATGAAGGAAACGGCCATCAACGACGCCTTCACCACCACGGGTGCCAACGCCTCCCACTTCGGCAACGGCAAGATTGACGCACTGGCCGGCATCAAGTATATCCTGGGTGCCACCAGCGAGCCCACCATCAAGGTGTCGACGGAGGAAGTCGCACTGACGGGCTACGTCGGCGACACCTATACGGAGACGGTCACCGTGACGGGCGTGAACCTCGAGGCTGGCGTAACGGCCACCATCAGCGGCGACAACTCGTTCAGCATCGACAAGACCAGCATCGCGCAGTCGGCTGCCGCCAATGGGGCCGACGTGACCATCACCTGGAAGCCCACTGAGCAGGGCGAGAATTCGGCTGTGCTCACGCTGAAGAGTGCTGGTGCCGACGACGTCTACGTCAACATCAAGGGAACGGTGGTCGTGCCGGAACTCATCGCCGACCCGGAAACGGTCACGCTCACCTGCGAGGCTGGGCTCACGGCAGCAGGCTCGTTCTCAGTGCTCGGTGCTAACCTGAAGGACAACGTCACGGCAACGCTCAGCGATGCCAGCGGCGTGTTCAGCCTCTCGACGACGACCGTCACGAAGGCTGATGCCGAGGAGGGGAAGACCATCGACGTGACCTTCGCACCGACAACCGTCGGCAGCTACACCGCCACCGTGACACTCGCCACGCCGGGCACCGACAACATCACCGTGACGCTCAACGGAACAGCCACGACACCCGTGCCCACGCTGACGGTCGGCGACGACGTCATGACCTTCGAAGCCATCAAGGGCGAAACCGAAACGCAGACACTGAACATCTCAGGCCGATTCCTCTCGGAGGATGTCGCCGTGGCCGTAGAGGGTGAAGGCTTCTCGGTAAGTCCGGCAACCCTTAGCGCTGCCGACGTGCAGGGCGAAGGCGGCAAGGACCTCACCGTCACGTTCACCGCTCCATTGAAGACGGGTGACTATGAGGGCACCATCACGCTCACCAGTGCTGGCGTGGAGCCCCTGACCATTGGTCTCATCGCCACATCCAAACCAAAGCAGATCACGAAGACCATCTACCAACTGACCAACACGCTCACGGCCGGTAAGGAATATCTCATCGTGAGCAGCAACTCGGCAGGTTCGGGCTATGCCCTGGGTCATAGCGAAACCAGCGTGGCAAGCGATGGGGTGACCGTGCACAGCGCCGATGACTTCTCCAACGCAAACTACATCAATGCCGAGGATGTCGACGAGACATCTGTCTGGACTGTGG
>CAMOTK010000215.1 GCA_946625715.1 uncultured Prevotella sp.
GTTCCTCAGCGGTGGGCTGGATGAACATGTTCTTCACGAAGTGAGCCTGCCAAGCGACCTCCACAATGAAGCGGACAGCCAGACGTGTAGCCTCGTTGGCACCGCAGAAGGCGTCGACGACGTACAGCTCCTTGTTGCAGAGCTCCTTGATGGCGATGTCCTTCACCTTGGCCCAGACTTCCTCCGACATGGGGTGGTTGTCGTTCTTGTACTCCTCGGTAGTCCACCATACCTTGTCGTGGCTCTGAGCATCGTCAACGATGTACTTGTCCTTAGGCGAACGGCCGGTGTAGATACCGGTCATCACGTTCACAGCGTTCAGCTCGGTGTTCTGGCCCTTGTCGAAACCGGTCAGGCCAGCCTTGGTCTCCTCTTCGAAGAGGAACTCATACGACGGATTGTGGGCAATCACGGTAGAACCCGTAATGCCATACTTCGTTAAATCTAACTTTGCCATAATCTTTATAATATTTTAAATGATTACTTATATTATCTTGAATTCGCGTGCAAAGTTAGCAAATTTTTCGCAATTCGAGTGCAGTTTGCGCACACAAAATGCACATCGGCCCCTTTTTGTTGTCTTAAATCTTCTTAAATAAAAGCGCGGGGCGCACTTTTGCTAACCACACTTGCCAAAAGACGGGCCGCAGACTTGTATGTGCATCGCAACACGCAGAGGCTATTCAGAGAGTTGACGCCGAAAAATCATCTGAACTTCCAAACATTTGATGGAAATATGGCTTGAATTGGGAAAATTTTCGTAACTTTGCAACAATAAAAAACAATAACACCACTCTACTATGGAAGTCATTAATTTCAGTGAACAGAACAGCGTGCTCAACCACTTCATGGCTGAGATTCGCGACAAGAAGTATCAGCAGAACCGCATGATGTTTCGTAACAACATCAAGCGCATTGGCCAGATGATGGCCTTCGAACTGTCGAAAACGATGGAGTATAAGCCGAAGACGGTGACGACGCCTCTGGGCCAAATCGATATTCCACTCATCAAGGACGACATTGTGGTGGCTACGGTGCTACGCGCCGGACTGCCCTTCCACGAGGGCTTTCTCGAAGTGTTCGACAAGGCCGACAACGCCTTTGTATCGGCTTTCCGCATGTACATCAACCGCGAGCACACCGAGGTGGGCGTCCACACGGAGTATATTGCCACGCCGAGCGTGAAGGGGCGCACGCTGATTATCGTCGACCCGATGCTGGCCACCGGCGGCAGTCTGGCAGCGGCCATCGAGTCGCTCATGGAAGCCGGCAAGCCCAAGAAAATTCACGTCTGCTGCGTCATTGCAGCCCCTGAAGGCATCGAGGTGGTAAAAGCTGCCCTGCCCGAGGGCAGCACCATCTGGTGTGCGGCCATCGACCAGGGCATGAACGAGCACAAGTACATCGTGCCGGGCTTCGGCGACTGTGGCGACTTGTGCTTTGGCGAGAAACTACAAAGCTTCCGCAAGATTACCGAGAAATAGTCGGCAATCTTGCGGAGACATTAGATAAGGTGCATCGTGCCGATGAAGTAGAGCAGGCCGTAGCCAAGGCCCATGGATATGATACCCATAATCAGGCCTATCTTCGACATGTCTTTCTGCTGCACCAGGTTGGTGGCGTAGGCCAAGGCATTTGGCGGCGTCGAGATGGGCAGCACCATGGCGCTCGAAGCGGCTATGGCTATGCCGATGAGCACCGTAGACGTGCCGCCGATGGGCGCCAGCGTATCGCCCATGGCACCGCACACAAAGGCCAGGATGGGCATGAGCAGTGCGGCCGTGGCCGAATTGCTGATGAAGTTCGACAGACCGTAGCAAATCAGGCCCGAGAGCAACAATATGAGCAGGGGCGAGAACTGGCCGAAGGGGATGCTCTCCACGGCGTTGGCGGCCAGTCCCGATGCGTTCAGACCGTAGCCTAAGGCAAAGCCGCCGGCCACCATCCAGATGACGCTCCAGTTGATTTCTTCCAAATCGCGCTTGTTGATGACGCCCGTCAGGGCAAACACCACGAAGGGCACGAGGGCCACGGTGTAGGAATTGATGCCCGTCACGGTGTCGAGCAACCAAAGGGCCACGGTGACGAAGAAGGTGACAATGACCACCTTCGAGTGCCAGCCGCTCTTGATGCCGCCGTCTATCTTCAGTTCGATGGTCTTCTGCGTGAAGGGGAACATCCAAAGCAGCAGGCGCCAGCCAATGAGCAGCAACAGCAGCACCAGAGGCAGCATGAACAGCATCCACTGGCCGAAACCAAGTCCCATGTTCAGACCTTCGGGGTCGTTCAGGTATTTCAGGGCAATGGTGTTGGGCGGTGTGCCGATGGGCGTGCCCATACCGCCAAGATTGGCAGCCACGGGTATGCTCAATGCCAAAGATATGCGGCCCTTGCCTTCGGGCGGCAACTGGCGGAACACGGGTGTGAGGAACGTGAGCATCATGGCGGCCGTGGCGGTGTTGCTGACAAACATCGAGAACAGGCCTGTGATGAGCAGGAAGCCTAACAACACATTCTCGCTCTTCGTTCCGAAGGGCTTCAGCAGGACCTTGGCCAACTGGGCGTCGAGGCCCGTCTTCGTGGCGGCAATGGCGAGAATGAAACCACCGATGAACAGCATGATGACAGGGTCGGCAAACGTGGCCATAACAGCTTTGTAGCTCAGCAACTGCCCCACCTCATCGGGATTGCACATCCACTTCAGGCCGCTGTCGCTGGTGAACAGCAGCATCAGGCCGATGATGGCCACCGACGTGGCCCACGACGAAACGACCTCAAGAATCCACATCAGCGTGGCAAAGGCAAAGATGGCAATGATGCGCTGCTGCACCACCGTCAGGTTCTTGATGCCGAACCACTCGCTCGGCATGTTCCAAAGCAGCAACATGACAAACAGCACAAAGGCTATCTTGGCTACCTTGACCGTAAAATTACTGGGATGATACTTCCGCAGATGGCGCGCCTCATGGTAGGCTTCTACCAGATGGAATCCATGAAAACTATGAAACATCTTTTTTTATTTACTATTTAACAATTTACGATTTACTATTTATTATCCTGCAACAAAGACAAACTATTAAGGCACCCCGCCTTCCTACGGAAATTGGGATGCCTCAATATACTTGCCTTTTTCGTTAATCAGACTATGCCTGTGCAGGAGCTTCTTCTGCCTCCTGAATGTGGCGGCCCATCGTCAGATAAGCCGTAGGAGCAGCGATGAAGATAGAAGACAGCGTACCGAACACGACACCAAGTATCATGGCAAACGAGAACGAACGGATGCTGTCGCCACCAAGCACGAAGATGCAGAGCAACACAATCAGCGTGGTCACCGAGGTGTTGATGGTACGAGCAAGCGTCTGGTTCAGCGAGTCGTTGAACAGCTGCTGACGGTCGCGCTTTGCATAGAGGTTCAGATTCTCACGGATACGGTCGAACACCACCACCTTATCGTTGATAGAGTAACCTATCACCGTCAGGATAGCGCCAATGAACGTCTGGTCAATCTCAAGCGACATGGGCA
>CAMOTK010000216.1 GCA_946625715.1 uncultured Prevotella sp.
GGCTGCGCACCATCAAGGAAATCCTCGACGATCCGCAGCCCGACGCCATGGACTTTCTCGATGCCATCAAGCTGAACCTCTTTGCCAGCGAGATATTCGTATTCACGCCCAAGGGCGAAATCAAGACGATGCCCGCAGGATGTACGGCCCTCGACTTCGCGTTCTCCATCCACACGTTCTTAGGCAGCCACTGCATCGGTGCCAAGGTGAACCACAAGCTGGTGCCGCTGAGCCATAAGCTGCAGAGCGGCGACCAGGTGGAAATACTCACCTCGAAGTCGCAACACGTGCAGCCCTCGTGGATAAACTTTGCCTCGACGGCCAAGGCCAAGGCCAAGATTCAGGCCATTGTGCGCCGCGAGAACCGCGAGACGCAGAAGAAGGGCGAGGAACTGCTGCAGGAGTTCCTGAAGAAACACGAGATGGAGTACACGCTGCAGGCCGTAGACCAGCTGGCCGAGTTCCACGACATGCGCCGCCGCGACGAGTTCCTGCTGGCCGTAGGCGAGAAGAACGTCATCCTCGGCGAGAAGGACATCGACGAGCTGAAGGGCAAGCACAAGAAGCAGAAGGAGAGCACCAGCGGCGGTTGGCGCAAGTATGTGCCCTTCGTCAAGGCCAAGAAGACCACCGACGAGGAGCAGCAGTCGCCCGAGCTGTTTGTCGTGCCGGAGAAGTTCAACAAGAAGAAGCCCATCTTCATCACCGACGACAACATCCGCCAGTACAAGTTCCCACACTGCTGTCACCCCATTCCCGGCGACGACGTGCTGGGCTACATCGACAACAAGAACCAGATAGAGATACACAAGCGCACATGCCCCGTGGCCGCCAAGCTGAAGACCAGCTACGGCAACCGCATACTCGATGCGAAGTGGGACATGCACAAGCGCCTCTACTTCCTGGCCACCATACGTCTGGGCGGCATCGACCGTCTGGGACTGCTCAACGAGATTACGCAGATTATCTCGTCGCAGATGAACGTCAACATACGCAACCTCAACTTCACCTGCGAAGATGGCATCTTCGACGGCCGCATAGAACTGCGCGTACACGACCGTGAAGACGTGAAGGAGATTATCTCGCACCTGAAGAAGGTGCAGGACCTGCAGGAAATCAACGAAATCATGTAACACCTAAACAAGACCCAAACAATGAAACAACTACTGACCCTTATCGTCGGCCTGCTGGCTACGGTCGGCGCCACTGCTAAAAGCTACGACAACCCCGACACGCTCTTCGTGGCGCGCGACGGCTCTTGCGAGTTCCGCACCATCACCGACGCCATCGAGGTGTGCCGCGCCTTCATGGACTACCACAAGGTGATTTTCGTCAAGCGCGGCGTCTATAAAGAGAAGATTGTGGTGCCCCAGTGGCTGCAGAACATCGAGATTCTCGGCGAAGACCGCGACGAAACCATCATCACCTTCGACGACCACGCCAACATACCCGTGGCTCTCAGCTCTTGGCAACAGCCCCTCACGGCCTGGCAGCAGCCCAATGCCAAGATAGGCACCTTCCGCACCTATACCCTGAAGGTAGAGGCCAACGCCTTCACGCTGAAGAACATCACCGTGGAGAACAGCAGCGGGCGCAAGGGACAGGCCGTGGCTCTGCATACCGAGGGCGACCGACTGGTGTTCGTCAACTGCCGCTTCTTGGGCAATCAAGACACCATCTATACCGGTATGCCCTACACGCGCCTCTACTTCAAGGACTGCTACATCGAGGGCACCACCGACTTCATCTTCGGTCCGTCGACGGCTTGGTTCGAGGGCTGTACCATCTACTGCAAGACCAACAGCTACATCACGGCTGCCTCCACGCCGAAGGATGCCCAGTATGGCTACGTGTTCAACCAGTGCACCGTCAACTGCGCACCCGAGTGCACCAGCGAGTACTTGGGACGTCCGTGGCGCGACTATGGCTACACGCTCTTCATGAACAGCCTTCTGCCCGCACAGATTCGTCCCGAGGGCTGGCACCACTGGGAAGCCAAGCGCGAGCAGACCGCCCGCTACATGGAGTACAACAACCGCGGAGCCGGTGCCGACACGTCGAAGCGCCATCCTTGGGTGCGCGTGCTCTCGAAGAAAGAGGCGCAGCAGATTACCCCCAATGCCGTGCTCGCCGGCTGGGCGCCAGTGCTCTGAGCCGCGCAAATTATTTTTTTTCGGTAATTTTTTTTTGGTAATTTCGCAAAAGATAGTATCTTTGCAGGAAAATACAGACCGATATGAGTACAAACTTCAATCCTTTTGTAGTATCCGGAAAGATACCTGAGGCCTACTTTTGTGACCGAAAAGAGGAGGCAGAGCAGCTGATAAAAGCGATGACCAACCAGCTGAACGTGGTGCTGACATCACCTCGACGCATGGGCAAAACCTCTTTGGTAGACTTTGTGTTCAACAAGCCGGCCATCAAGGACGCATATATCACCATCTCGGTCGATATTCTGCAGACCACCACTTTCCGCGAATTTATCTACTCCCTTGGAACAGCGGTCTTCGATACCGTTGCGACGCGGAGCGACAGGTGGCGTAAGCTGTTTGTCACCTTCCTGAAATCGCTCAGCGGGAGCTTCGGCTACGACCCTGTGCAGAACACACCTACCTTCGACATCAGGCTGGGCGATATTCAGCAGCCGGAGTATACGCTGCGTGAGATATTCCAGTATTTAGAGTCGGTAGACAAACGTTGTTTGGTTGTCATCGATGAGTTCCAGCAGATAACCCGCTACCCGGAAAAGAATGTTGAAGAGATTCTCAGAACGCAAATACAGAAATTGGCTAATGTCACGTTCGTCTTTTCTGGCAGTCGTAGGCGCTTGATGGAGGAAATGTTCTTCTCCGCCAAGCGGCCATTCTACCAGAGTGCCCGTCCGCTGCGGCTCGAACCTATTGTCAAAGACACCTACTTCCAGTTTGCCGACCACCACTTCAAGGCCGCAGGAAAAGCGATTGATCGGCAGGCGTTCGAACTCGTCTACGACACCTTTTGGGGTGTTACCCTCTATGTGCAGCGCCTGATGAAGGATGCTTTCATTGAAACCGTCCAGGGGCAGACGTTTACTGAGCAGACGGCTCGGCAGTTGATAGACGACTATATTAGCGAGAACGACTCTCGCATACGCGAGCAGCTATCCTTCATCAGCGAAGCTCAGAAAGAACTGCTCTATGCCATCCATGCCGAAGGACAAGTGCAAAGCATCACATCGTCGGCTTTCAACAGGAAGCATCGGCTGCGCTCGCCAAGTTCCACACAGTCGGCAGCACTCAAACTTCTGGAGTACGACCTGATTACGCGTAAAGAGAAAACCTACACGCTCTCTGACTCGCTCCTCAGTTTGTGGCTCGACAGAAATGGGTGAAAGTGGTGCAAACTATCAGAAATCCTCGCTTTTTATGATTTTTTTGCTAAAATAGAACCGAAATATCTGACAATTATTTGGCAGTTTCAAATAAAATCCATACTTTTGCAATCGGTAAAGGTGTTTTTTACACTCAATCCAAACTATTAAC
>CAMOTK010000217.1 GCA_946625715.1 uncultured Prevotella sp.
GCATCAAGATGGGTGCTGCCAACTCTATCCTGATTAAGGTCAACCAGATTGGTTCTCTCTCTGAGACGCTCGACGCTATCGAGATGGCTCACCGTCACGGCTACACCACTGTTACCTCGCACCGTTCGGGTGAGACCGAGGATACCACGATTGCCGACATCGCCGTGGCTACCAACAGCGGTCAGATTAAGACTGGTTCGCTTTCGCGTACCGACCGTATGGCCAAGTACAACCAGCTCATCCGCATCGAGGAGCAGCTGGGCGACCGCGCCGTCTATGGTTACAAGAAGCTGAAGTAAATGCACAGTTTCTGCAACATACTCAAGAAGCCTTCCGCAATTCGTCTTGCGGAAGGCTTCTTATTTCTCTTAATCTTACTCGTCCCAAGCGGCGCAAAGGCTGGTCATCGCATCCTGACGCCCGATGTGAAGTCGCTGCAAGTAGTGGTCAACGACGACTGGCTCGCACCTTTGCCTGTGATGACGCTCGGCTCGGGCGATGTGCTCAACGTGGCTTTCGACCAGCTGTCGCACGACTACCACCGCTACGTCTACCACATAGAACACTGCGAAGCCGACTGGAGCCGCACCGAGGACCTCTTTGAAGCCGACTGGCTGGAAGGTTTCAACGACAATCCCATTGAGGACTACGAGCACTCGATGAACACCACCGTGCCCTACACCCATTATTCCTTCCAAATACCCAACGACCGCTGCCGCTTGAAGTTGAGCGGCAACTACCGCATTACGGTGGTCGACGAGGAAGCAGACAATGCCGAAGTGCTCACCGCAGAATTCATGGTGCTGGAAGACGGAAAGATGACCGTGGGACTGAGCGCCAATACCAATACCGACATAGACCACAACAACAGCCACCAACAGGTGGCCATGACCGTGAACTACAACGGTACGCCCGTGACCAATCTGGAAGAACAGCTCAGCATCGTCGTCATGCAAAACGGACGTGCCGACAATGCCAAGCGCAACGTGAAGCCTAACTACGTGACCAATACCGGTCTGAAATGGGAGCACAACCGCGCCCTCATCTTTGAAGCAGGCAACGAATACCACAAATACGAGATTCTCGACGTCAGTCACGCCACGATGGGACTGGCCTATATACACTGGAATCAGGACGAAGGACGCTACCACGCCTTCCCGCTGGTAGTCGAACGACGCCGCAACTACCTGCTCGACGAGGATGCCAACGGCGCCTTCTACATACGCAACAGCGACAATTTCGAGAACGACCGCGTCAGCGACTACGTCTATGTGCACTACAAACTGCTGACGCCCTACCACTACGACAACGCCCAAGTGTTCATCGACGGCCAATGGACCACCGAAGCGCCGGAGACTTACGTGATGAGCTACGACGAGAACGACCAAAGCTACAACGCCACCATCCTGCAGAAACAAGGCTACTACAACTACCAATTGCTCATGCGCGATATGGACGGCACCACCCACCGCGTGCCCGAAGAAGGTTCGTTCTACCAAACAGAGAACCGCTACGAGGCGCTGGTCTATTATAAAGGAACGGGAGAGCGCACTTGGCGCCTGCTGGGCTATCAGGAGATAGTGGCCAAGTTCAAATAGCTATTGCTCAAGCGGCTTGTCGTTGACGTTGAGCCGGATGATATCAGTCCACCGCGTGGTAGGATTAGGACTGCGAAAGTCGTGCTTGATGGCATTGGCAAAGACGTCGGCCTTTCCCACACCGCCCTTTTTGGTATATTGCTGCGAGCCAAGCACAATAGTTTCCGAGCCATGCAGACGATTGATGCGGTCGACCACTTGGTCGAGGCGGCGCATCTTCTGTATCTGTTCGGCATCGATGTCGAAGAGGTCTTGCTGAATAGGGCTGTCGCCACCGATGCCCATCACAATCACTCCAGCCTTCTTGTACTGATAACCCTGACGATAAATTTTCTGCAGCAGTTCGTTGGCCGTCTGCACAATCGTGATACCAGCATTACTTGGTGTCACGAGCCGCTGCTCCTGAAAGTTCCAGTACTGGGGCAAGTCTTCACGAAAAGCATTTGTGTGGAGAAACACGCCAACCACCGATGCCACGGTGTTCTGTGCCCTCAGTTTCTCGGCACAACGGGCAGCGTAGTTCGACACATGGGTGCGCAAAGTGTCGTAATCGGCAACCATACCGTTGAACGAACGACTGGTACAGATTGATTTCTTCTTGGCCAGTTCCTCGTTGGGCACCACATCCTCACCATTCAGTTCCTGCCAAGTGCGCACCATATTGATGTTGTTGAACGTCAGTCGCACCCAACCCTTATGGTGCTTGGCAAAGTCGAGCGCCGTCTTGCAGCCCAAGGATTGCAGTCGGGCAGCATAGCGGCGACCGATGCCCCAAACGTCCTCGATGGGACACCACTCCAGTGCCTTCTCACGCTTGTAGTCATTGTCTATCATGCAACAGTGACGGTACACGTCGTACTTCTTAGCCAGCTTCGAAGCTATCTTAGCCAGCGTCTTGTTGGGCGCAATACCAATACTGATGGGCATGCCCACCTCGCGCCGCACCCTATGGTGCAGCTTCTCGCCCCAGGATTGCAGAAAAGAAGTACTTTGATTGGCGATTGAAGCATCGGGCAGATACATGAAACACTCGTCGATGGAGTAGCGGAAGTAGGCAGGCGTCTCCTGCCGGATGATGCTTACCACGCGACCAGTCAGTTCGCCATACAGCTCATAGTTCGAAGAGAACACCGCTATCTTCTGGTTTGGAAACTGCTCGGCCAGCTGATAGAAAGGCACCCCTTCCTTGATGCCCATCTTCTTAGCCTCGTTTGAGCGCGCCACCACACAGCCGTCGTTGTTCGACAGCACCACAATAGGTTTTCCTTCCAGGTCGGGACGGAAAACTTTCTCGCACGAGCAGTAGCAGTTGTCCAAATCGGCTATTCCATACATGGGTTATCGGAAGACTATTTTTCAAACGTCCGTATCAGATGTATCACCGTACCCCAGATTTCAAAGTTATCAGGGTTGTCTATCTTGAAGACCGGATATTGGGGATTGGCCGGTCGCAGCTCAATGTAGCCGTCTTTCCGGTGGGTCAGGTCGAGAAACTTCATCGTGAATCCACCGTCCCACCAAGCCACAACGATAGAACCGTGGTGCGGTTCATAGGCGCGGTCGATGATCACGCGGTCGCCGTCGAGCAGTCCGGCGTCTTTCATCGAGTCGCCTTCCACGTCGCCGTAAAACGAAGCCTCAGGATGCTGTATGTAGTCGCGGTTGAAGTCGAGCGTATCGTGCCGATAGTCGTCGGCGGGACTTGGAAATCCGGCCACCACGCTTGCATGTTCCAACGCCAACTTGGAGTCGAACACGCCTCGTATAATCTTAATGTTTCCCATATCAAGCAGCAAAGTTACAAAAAACCAATGAGTTACACAAATTACTCAGTGACTTTTGTGTCATAAAGTGCCGTTTTACGAGTCATAAAGTGCCGTTTTACGAGTC
>CAMOTK010000218.1 GCA_946625715.1 uncultured Prevotella sp.
CCCATGGCGAAGTTGATGCCGAAGAGCTTCTGCCAGAACTTGGCCGTGTCTTTCCAGAAGCGCTTCCTTGTGCGATAATAGCAAGTCTCGGCAATGCCCATGATGACGGCAAGTCCGAGCGTTAGCGGAACAAACAGCCAGTGGTAGATGGCCGTCAGTGCAAACTGGGCTCTCGACCAGTCGATGGTTCCGGCGTCGATGTTTAGGAAAAGTTGTTGTAGCATATCACTGTGGTTTTATTTAAGGTTGTTTCACGTCGTTTCTCATTTCCAGCTGTCCGGCCACGAAGTCGGCCTCGCCGCCCTTTTCGGTGTGCTGTCCGATGAAGTTCGGAAAGAAGAAGACCTTCAGGATAGCGAACATGATGAACAGCTTGATGGCAATGATGAGCCAAAGCGTCTTGCCGAGCGTCATGCTTCGGAAGCCGTCGTAGTAGAGGTCAAAGGCTTTATAGAAAAAGCTGTTTTTGTTCATAGGCAAGATTGGTTTTGTGCAAAGATACGATAAAAAGCTCAAACGACAATGGATAAGCAGGACAATTTTTTGGAATTAGGTATAATCTTATATATAAATAATGTTATTAGGAAGTAAAATATTTGGTCATTTCGGGCGAAATGACTAATTTTGTTGCCGTTTTATAAAACCAATGTTTATTGATGAATAAGAAAGTATTGATCCCCATTTTGGGATTAATTGCCCTGCTGATAGGTGCCATCGCATGGTTGTTTGTCGACTTGCAGTCGCAGCGCCAGGCCAATGCCGATATTCAGGAACTGGCAGCCCTCGACAAGCAGGAGATGGAGAACGAATACGAGCAGTTCGCCTTGCAGTACAGCGAGATGAAGACCAAAATCAACAACGACTCGATTGTGGCCCAGCTCTCGCGCGAACAGCTGCGCACGCAGCAACTGCTCGAAGAACTGAAGCAAGTGAAGGCCACTGATGCCCGCGAGATTGCCCGTCTGAAGAAAGAGCTGGCCACGGTGCGTCAGGTGCTGCGCTCCTACGTGTTGCAGATTGACTCGCTCAACCGACTCAACGAGAACCTGCAGCGCGAGAACACGCAGATGCAGGCCGTGCTGGCCGAGAACACCCGTCAGATTGAGGGCCTGAACAGCGAGAAGCAGTCGCTCTCGGAGAAAGTGGCCATTGCCGCACAGCTCGATGCCACGGCCATCCAGATGACGCCGCTCAACAAGCGTGGCAAGGTGGCCAAGAAGATGAAGGATGCCAAGACACTGCAGGTGTCGTTCAACATTGCCCGCAACGTGACGGCCACCGCCGGCAACCGCACCCTCTACGTGCGTGTGATGACGCCTACGGGCGATGTACTCAGTGGTGGCGGCACGTTTGCCTATGAGAACCGCCAGCTCGACTATTCCATGAAGAAGGTTGTGGAGTATGGTGGCGAGGAACTGGCCGTGACGACCTATTGGAACGTAGCCGAGTTCCTGGGTGCAGGCGAGTATCGCGTCAGCATCTTTGCCGACGGCAACCTGATAGGGACACGCACTTTTGCATTTAATAAATAGAAGCTTTAAAATCAGAGTCTATGAATAAAATTATCGGAGTATTGATGCTTGTTGGCGTCAGCCTGCCTTCGTCAGCCCAACACCTGCTGACACTCGACAGTTGTCGGGCCATGGCTTTGCGCAACAACAAGCAACTCGGCATCTCCCGCATGAAACAAGATGTGGCTGCCAATTTGCGCAAGTCGGCCAGAACCAAGTATCTGCCCCACGTGTCGGCCCTTGGCACCTATCAGTTCACAAGTAAGGAAATCTCTCTGCTCAACAGCGACCAGAAGGCAGCGCTCAGTGGCATGGGTACCAATCTGGCCACCGGCATACAGAGCGGAATGGCCCACCTTGCACCCCAAATGGCATCCGTAGCAGGCATGCTGGAAAGTGCAGGTGTGTCTGTCAGTGCGCTACAGGCCAACCTGAACGCCGGCATCGGCAACTTAGCCACCGACCTGAACGGCGTGGGGCAGGGCATTGTCGACGCTTTCCGTAGCGACACCCGTAACATCTGGGCCGGCTCTATCATGCTCACCCAGCCCATCTTCATGGGCGGTGCCATCGTGGCCATGAACAAGATGGCCGACATCAGTGAGCAGATGGCACAGAACAGCATGGACGGCAAGCGCCAGATGACCTACTACGAGACCGACCGGATCTACTGGCAGGTGGTGTCGCTCAAGCACAAGCAGCGCCTGGCCGAGAGCTATGTGGCTGTGGTGAAGAAACTGGATGACGACGTGCAGAAGATGATTGCCCAGGGTGTGGCCACGAAGAGCGACGGTCTGAGCGTCAGTGTGAAGGTGAACGAGGCCGAGATGGCGCTGCAGAAGGTGACCGACGGCCTGACGCTCTCGCGCATGTTGCTCTGCCAGACGGTGGGACTGCCCATGAACGAGCAGGTGGTGCTGGCCGATGAAGATGCAGAGACCATCGCCACCGTGACACTCCAGCCGGAACTCAACGTAGAGACGGCCGTGGAGAACCGTCCTGAGCTGAAGATGCTGGGCAACGTGGTCGACCTGAGCAAGCAGGCCACCAATGTGCTCAAGGCCGGCAACCTGCCTCAGGTGCTGCTCACCGGCGGCTATGCCGTGACCAATCCTAACCTGCTGAACGGCTTCGAGAAGAAGTTCCGCGGTTTCTGGAACGTGGGCGTGCTCGTTCGTGTTCCTATCTGGAACTGGGGCGACGTGATGTACAAGGTGCGTGCCTCGAAGGGCGCCACGGCCATGGCGCGTTTGCAAATGGAAGAGGCCCGCGAGAAGATAGAACTGCAGGTGAACCAGACCACCTTCAAGGTGTCAGAGGCCAACAAGCGCTTGGCTATGGCCGAGGCCAGCATCAAGCGTGCCGACGAGAACCTGCGCATGGCCAACCTCGGTTTCAACGAGGGCGTCATTGCCCCCACGGTGGTCATGGAAGCCCAGACCGCGTGGCTGCAGGCCGAGTCGCAGAGGATTGATGCCGCCATCGATGTGCGCCTCAGTCAGGTCGACCTGCAGAAAGCTCTTGGTACACTTAGCGAATAATTTTTTTTAACGGAATAATAACCCCAAAAAACAACATAACATCATGTCAGCAACAACTCAACATAAGAACATTCTCTACGCCATCTTAGGCTTTGTGATAGTAGTGCTACTTGTCGGTCTTATTGGCTTCTTTGCCTTAGGCCGCGACCCGGAACTCATACAGGGACAAGTAGAAGTGTCGGAATATCGCGTGTCGAGCAAGGTGCCTGGTCGCATACTTGAAATCCGCGTGAAAGAAGGCGACTACGTGCACGTGGGCGACACGCTCGCCATTCTCGATGCACCCGA
>CAMOTK010000219.1 GCA_946625715.1 uncultured Prevotella sp.
AGTTCTACGACGAGGAGTACACCGACTCGCAGATTGAGACCATCTTCGAGAAGGCCATGCGCGGCCAGCAGCTCTCGGAGCTGGAGATTCGCCAGTATAAGAACTGCTTCCTGACGGTGATGGCCGAGATGGACGCCGACGCCGGCTGGACGCAGCAGTTCCACTATGGCGCCATCCGCGACAACAATACCAAGATGTACAACCAGCTGGGTCCCGACACGGGCTTCGACTCTATCGGCGAGTTCAACACGGCCAAGGCCATGTCGAAGTTCCTCAACAAGCTCAACATGGAGGGTAAGCTCACGCGTACCATATTATATACGTTGAATCCCTGCGCCAACGAGGTCATTGCCACCATGCTGGGTAACTTCCAGGGTGGTGAGCCCGGCAAGATTCAGTTCGGCTCCGGCTGGTGGTTCAACGACCAGATGGACGGCATGATTCGCCAGATGAACGCCCTCTCGGTGCTCGGCCTGCTGAGCCGCTTCGTGGGCATGCTCACCGACTCGCGCTCGTTCCTCAGCTATCCGCGTCACGAGTACTTCCGTCGTATTCTTTGCAACATCCTGGGCAACGATGTGGAGAAGGGCCTGCTGCCCGACGACCGCGAGACACTGGCCAAGATGGTGGAAGACATCTCCTACAACAACGCACGTCGCTACTTCAAATTCTATTAATATTTCAAAGGGGCGGACAAAATATCCGCCCCTTTTTCTTGCTCAATCCAAAAATTTGACGTAATTTTGCAGCCGAATAAGAATAAATTACGCAAAAATGAGAAATTTTAAGAGACTTTTACTCCCGTTTGCGCTCGTTGCATTTGTGCTGATGCTTGGCAGTTGCGGCAGCACGAAGAACGTAGCTTATTTCAAAAACAGCGATTCTGTAGATCTCTCGAAGTCGCAGTATCTCTACGACGCACGCATCATGCCGAAGGACCAGCTGACCATCACCGTCAGTGCCGAGGACGACGAAGCAGTCATTCCTTTCAATATGACTGTTCCCACGCCTTATACCGCCAATCAGCGTTCTACCTATTCGCAGGCCATGCTGCAGACCTATCTGGTCGACAACAAAGGCAACATCAACTTCCCCATTGTGGGCGAGCTGCATGTGGGTGGCCTCACGAAGTCGGAAGCCGAGGCTCTGGTGAAGGAAAAGATTAAGCCCTATATGTCCACGAACGTCAACCCCATCGTGACCGTTCGCATGACGGGCTATCAGATTTCGGTGCTGGGCGAAGTGACCCGTCCGGGTACGTTCACCGTCAGCCGTGAGAAGATTACCATTCTCGAGGCTCTGGCACAGGCAGGCGACCTCACCATCTATGGTGTGCGCGACAATGTGAAGCTCATTCGCGAGGATGCTTCCGGCAAGAAGACCATCGTGGAGATGAATCTTAACGATGCCAACATCATCAACTCGCCTTACTACTACTTGCAGCAGAACGATGTGGTCTATGTGACGCCCAACAAGGTGAAGGCTCAGAACTCGAGCGTCGGTAGTATGACGTCCCTTTGGTTCTCGGCTACCTCAATCCTCATTTCGCTGACGTCGCTGCTGTACAACATTTTGAAATAACGATTAAGAGATTGGACTTCTTGTTCAATCTCTTTTTTTAAGATACAAACACAAAAATAAAAGAACAGAACATTATGTGTGGAATTGTAGGTTACATTGGAACAAGAGAGGCATTCCCCATCTTGATTAAAGGCTTGCGCCGACTGGAATATCGCGGTTACGACAGCGCTGGTGTGGCACTCATCAGCAACAGCGGCAATCTGAATGTATATAAAGCCAAAGGCAAGGTCGACAACCTTGTGGAGTTTTGCAGCGACAAAGACGTAACGGGCGTCATTGGTATTGCCCACACCCGTTGGGCCACCCACGGCGAGCCCTCGTCGGTCAATGCCCATCCCCACTATTCGCAGTCGAAGAGCCTGGCCATTATCCATAACGGCATCATTGAGAACTATGCCGACATCAAGAAGAACCTGATGGAGAAGGGCGTGACTTTCCGCTCCGACACCGACACCGAAGTTCTGGTGCAGCTGATAGAGTATATCAAGAACAAGAAGAACCTCGACCTGCTCACCGCTGTGCAGGTGGCCTTGCATCAGGTGATTGGCGCCTACGCCATTGCCGTGCTCGACAAGAACGACCCCAACCAGATTATTGCCGCACGCAAGCAGAGTCCGCTGGTGGTGGGCATTGGCGACGGCGAGTTCTTCTTAGGCTCCGATGCCAGTCCGATTATTGAGTACACCGACAAGGTGGTCTATCTCGACGATGGCAACATTGCCGTCATCCGTCTGGGCGAAGAGCTCAAGGTGGTGAGCATCTTGGGCGAAGAGCAGCAGTTGGCTGTGAAGACCGTCGACATCGACCTCGGCCAGATAGAGAAGGGCGGCTATCCGCACTTCATGCTGAAGGAAATCTTCGAGCAGCCCGAATGTCTGACCAACTGCATGCGCGGTCGCATCAATGTTGAGGCCGACCACGTGACGCTCTCTGCACTCATCGACTATCGTCGCCAGCTGCTCTCGGCCAAGCGCGTGCTGATAGTGGCGTGTGGCACGAGCTGGCACGCCGGACTTATCGGCAAGCAGCTCATCGAAACCTTCTGCCGCATACCTGTCGAGGTAGAGTATGCTTCCGAGTTCCGCTATCGCAATCCCGTCGTCACCAAAGAAGACATCGTGATAGCCATCTCGCAGAGTGGCGAGACCGCCGACACGCTGGCAGCTGTGCAACTGGCTAAAGAGCGCGGCGCCTTCATCTATGGCATCTGCAACGCCATTGGTTCGAGCATTCCCCGTGCCACCGATACCGGCACCTACATTCACGTAGGTCCCGAAATCGGCGTTGCTTCCACCAAAGCCTTCACCGGTCAGGTGACGGTGCTCACCATGTTTGCCCTCGCGCTGGCCGAAGCCAAAGGCACCATCGGTCGTAGCGAGTATCTGAAGGTGGTGAAGGGACTTAGCCAGATACCCCAGCAGATAGAAGAAGTGCTGAAGACCAACGAGCAGGTGTCCGACCTTGCCCGCACGTTTACCTATGCCCGCAACTTCCTGTATTTGGGTCGCGGTTTCAGCTATCCCGTAGCTCTTGAAGGCGCTCTGAAGCTCAAGGAGATTTCCTATATCCACGCCGAGGGCTATCCTGCTGCCGAGATGAAGCACGGCCCCATTGCCCTCATCGACTCCGACATGCCTGTGGTGGTCATTGCCACGCATAACGCCATGTACGAGAAGGTGCTCTCTAACATCCAGGAAATCAAGGCCCGCAAGGGTAGGGTGATTGCCTTGGTGACCAAGGGCGACA
>CAMOTK010000220.1 GCA_946625715.1 uncultured Prevotella sp.
CTGGAGCGGGGTGGGAGTGAGCACTCTTTCGGTATCCATGTGGCCGAGATTGCCGGCATGCCGCGCAGCATCGTGAAGCGCGCCAACGTCATTCTGAAGCAACTGGAAGCCACGCCCGACCCCTCGAAAGGCAAGGCCGACGGCATACCGGCATCGGGCGGCAAGGTGAGCAAGCCTACGGCCGAAATTGCGGGCAGCCGCGAGGGCATGCAGCTCTCTTTCTTCCAGCTCGACGACCCTGTGCTCTGCCAGATTCGCGACGAAATCTTAGGTCTTGATGTCAACAACCTGACGCCGGTTGAGGCGCTCAACAAGTTGAACGACATCAAGAAAATCGTTACAGGAAAATAAAATCTTTCTTTTTTTAAAAAACTACTCGATAGGTAGCGTGAGCACGAAGCGCGAACCATTGGTGTACTCGGGGTCGAGCACCAAGTCGCCACCCAGTTTCTGCGCTATCTGCTTGCTCATGGTCAGGCCTAAGCCGATGCCCTGCTGGAAGGCGTCGACCTTATAGAACTGCTCGAAAATCTTCTCACGCTTGTCCTCGGGTATGCCCTTGCCAGTGTCGGTGACGGTGATGACCACCGACTGCTCGTCGAGCGACTTCTCGCAGCGCAGTTCGATGGTGCCCTTGCTGGTGAACTTCACGGCGTTCTGCACCAGATTGTCTACCACCTTGCTCAGGCCCGACTCGTTGGAGTAGATGGTGAAGCGGTTCATCACGCGCGGCGTGTACTTCAGTTCCACGTTGGCATTGGCTTCTTTCCGATAGCTTTCCAGTATGGCGGAAAGGAACTGGTTGCAGGCAATGGTCTGGTTCTTCGGGTAGCTCACCTGACTCTCGCTGTCGGCCACGTGCAGCAGCTCGTCTACAATCTTCGTGATGGCCCTCATGTTGCTCTGTATGCGGTCAATGAGGTCGGCCTTGTCTTCGTCGGGAATCTCCATGCCCGGCGTGCAGATAATCTCGGCAAAGCCGCTGATGGCATTGAGTGGCGTGCGTATTTCGTGGCTCACGCGGCGCACGAACTCGGTCTTCATCCTGTCCGCCTCGCCGGCCATGTTGAGGGCTTCTTTCAGTTCCTCGTTCTTCTGCTTGAGCTTCTCGTTGCTGCGCCGGCGCACGTAGTTGTAGGTGACGAGCAGGCCGATGACCACCAAGGCGAGCACCGACAGGATGGTTTGCATGATTGACGAGCGCTTTTGGGCGCGGTTCTTGTCGGCGCGCATGCGGTAGAGCCCTATCTCGGCCGACAGTTCGTTGAGGTTGCCATCAATCATCTTGCTCACCAGCGTGTCGGCCACGAGGGCCTTCTCCTTCTGCAGGTTCAGGGCGTTGGTATAGCCGTTGTGCATCTGGTAGATGCGAATCTTCATGTCGTATTGCAGCAGTCGGTCGGTGGCGAGCTCCTTCGAGTTGTCGATGGCTTGCATGGCTTCGTTGTACTTGCCTTTGAACGCCAGTTCCACGGCTTGCATGGTCTCTCTGCCCACCAGTATGGCGGGGTGTTGACTGCGCAGTTGTTCGTGCTTGCGCTGCGTCTGATAGAAGGCTTGTGGCGAGTTGTTGAAGAAGTTGATGAGTGCCAGGTTGGTGAGGTAGGTCAGCTGCTTGCGGGGCTTGCCTTCAGTGGCTTGACCGTACTTCTCGTTCCATTTGCCGGCTTCGTAGGTGTAGGCCGCAAACTGCAGTTTGGCCAGCAGGTCGTAGACCACGCTCTGCATGCGCTTGTCGTCGTCCTTAATGATTTTGAGCGCATCGTTATAGTAGCGGTAGGCAGTGATGTGGCTGCCCGAGAGGTGGTGGATGTAGCCAATGGCGGTCTCGAGCATGTCGTAGCGCTTTTCGCTGTTCTCGTCCATCTCGTCCATCAGAGCGTTGGCTTTCTTAATGGCTTGTGTGATTTTGCGATGTCTTGCCAGATAGAGACACTCGTTCATGCTCACGTAGTAGAACTCTTCAATGTCGCCCTTGTCTTTCAGGCGCGTCTTCATGGCGTCGGAAGCCTTCAGGAAGGCGTGGTCGTCGGTTCCGGAAAGGTAGAGGTCGTTATACTGTTTCACCAGTTTCTGATAGCTGGTATCAGCGCATACTGCTGCTTGTGCTGCTACTGTGAGCAGTACCATCAAAAGGAGTTTAAATAGATTAGGTTTCATGGCAAAGAGGTGGGGGATTTGTTAGTTATGTTTTGCTCTCATCATGCACCATACGCCGACAACCACAAAGGGCACGCTGAGCAGCTGGCCCATGTCGAGGGGTAGGGAGGCTTCGAAAGCTTCCTGTATTTCCTTAGTGTATTCTATGAAAAAGCGGAAGGTGAAGATGTAGGTCAGGCAGAAACCAAAGTACCAGCCGGTGCCGACCCGGTGCTTGGGGCTTTTTTTGTAGATGGCCCACATGATGAAGAAGAGTAGGGCATAGGCAATGGCTTCGTAGAGCTGGCCGGGATGGCGCGGCACTTGGTCGACGCGCTCGAAGATGAACGCCCAGGGCACGTCGGTCACCTTGCCGATAATCTCGGAGTTCATGAGATTGCCCAGGCGAATGAAGCAGGCCGTGATGCCGGTGGCGATGGCAATATTGTCGAGCACCGTCCAGATGTTGACACCCGTCTTCTTCACATAGAGCCACAGGGCGATGATGAGGCCCAGCGTGCCGCCGTGCGATGCCAGTCCCTCGTAGCCGGTGAACTTCCAGCCGCCGTCGGGCAGGAAGTGGATGGGCAGCAGCATCTCCACAAATCCTTTGCCCGACGTGAGGAACACATCGGGCTGATAGAAGATGCAGTGGCCAAGGCGGGCACCAATCAGTATGCCTAAGAAGCAATAGACAAAGAGGGGGTCGAACAGCTCGTCCTTGATGTGCTGTTCTTTATACAGCCGGCGAACGACCAAATAGGCCAGCAGCAGACCAATGAGCCAGCACAGCGAGTACCAGCGTATGCTGAGTGGGCCCAGCGAGAAGGCTATGAGCGAGGGGTCCCAGACGATATATAAGAGTTCATGGTTCATAGTTAATAATTCATAGTTATGCCCTAAACATTGAAGCGGAAGTGCATGATGTCGCCGTCCTGAACCACGTAGTCCTTACCTTCGACGCCCATTTTGCCGGCTTCGCGAACGGCGGCCTCAGAGCCATACTTTATGTAGTCGTCGTACTTGATGACTTCGGCGCGAATAAAGCCTTTCTCGAAGTCGGTGTGGATGACGCCGGCACACTGCGGAGCCTTCCAGCCTTTCTTGTAGGTCCAGGCCTTCACCTCCATTTCGCCAGCGGTGATGAAGGTCTCCAGGTTCAGAA
>CAMOTK010000221.1 GCA_946625715.1 uncultured Prevotella sp.
AGAACTCGTATTGCCCGTAGAGGTCCTTGCCGTCGTCGGCCTTGTTGGCCACGAGGATGACGGGTAGCTTCGAGCGTTTCAGAATCTGGGCCACATCCATGTCCCAGTCGGTGACGCCGTTCTTGATGTCACAAAGGAAGAGCACGAGGTCGGCCTCTTCGGTGGCCACAATGACCTGCTTGCGTATTTCTTCTTCAAAGATATCGTCGCTGTTGACCACCCAACCACCGGTGTCGACGACGGAGAACTCGTGTCCGCACCATTCGCACTTGCCATATTGGCGGTCGCGTGTGGTGCCGGCCTCATCGCTCACGATGGCCTGTCGGCTATTGGTCAGTCGGTTGAAAAGGGTGGACTTGCCTACGTTCGGGCGGCCCACAATCGCTACTAAATTACCCATAATACATTATTTTGGGTGCAAATTTACGAAAAAAGTAGCACAAACGCAAAAATTTGATTAACTTTGCACATCATAACCCATAAAAACCTCAAAGCAATGACTATCAGGAAAACTCTTTTCACGCTGGGACTGGCATCGGTCATGTTACAGTCGACAGCACGCGACGTAGCCGGCATGGACGGTACCAACACTCGCAAAAACCCGCTTTTGGAGCAGAGCAAACTGCCCTTCGGTGCACCCGACTTCCGGAAAATCAAGAATGCCGACTATCTGCCGGCCATAGAAGAGGGCATTCGCCAACAGCGCGAAGCCATCGACCGCATCGTCAAGAACGGCGAGACGCCCACGTTTCAGAACACCATCCTGGCCTACGAAGAGAGTGGCCTGCTGCTCGACCGCGTGACGAGCATCTTCTTCTGTCTGACCAGTGCCGACAAGACACCTGAGATAGCCGAGACGGAGAAGAAGGTGATGCCGCTACTGACGTCGCTGGGCAACGACATCTCGTTCAACAAGCAGCTGTTCCAGCGCATAAAATACGTCTACGACCACGAGCATGCCACGCTCAAGGGTGAGGACAAGAAGTTGTTAGAGGAAATCTACAAGGGCTTCGTACGCTCGGGTGCTCTGCTCGACGAAGCGAAGATGGCGCGCATGAAAGCAGTCAACCTGCGCATCAGCGACCTGCAGCAGCAGTGGGGAACGATGCTCCAGCAGGCCACCAACGCCGCTGTGGTGTGGGTGGACAAGCGCGAGGAACTGAGCGGACTGAGCGAAGCCGACATTGCCCAGTGCAAGAAAGACGCCGAGAGCCGCGGCGGCAAGGCACCCTACTGCATCGTCATCGTGAACACCACGCAGCAGGCCATACTGACCAATCTGGACAACCGCGACCTGCGCCGACGGGTTTTCGAGGCCTCGGTGCACAGGGCCGACGGCACCCGCGGTTTCAACACCTTCGACATTGTGGCCGAGATAGCCCGTCTGCGTGCCGAGAAGGCTCAGCTGATGGGGTTCAAGACCTACGCCGACTATTCGTTGGAGAAGACGATGGCCAAGACGCCCGAGGAAGTCTACAGCTTCCTCAACCAGCTCATCGAGGCCTACACGCCGAAAGCCGAGGCCGAGACTGCGGCCATTGAGCAGTATGCCCGCCGCACAATGGGAGCAGACTTCCAGTTGGAACCCTACGACCGTTTCTACTATTCGGCCAAGATGAAAAAAGAGCAGTTGCAATTCTCTGAAGACGACGTGAAGGTCTACTTCAACGTAGACAGCGTGCAGCAGAACGGCGTGTTCTACGCCGCCAACCGCGTCTACGGTCTGACGTTCAAGCAGCGCAAGGACATCCCGACCTACCATCCCGACATGAAAGTGTTTGAGGTGAAAGACCGCAACGGCCGCACCATCGCCCTCTTCTACAGCGACTTCTTCCGTCGGCCGACGAAGCGTGGCGGCGCCTGGATGAGTGCGTTCCAGAAGCAGAGTCGCCAGCGCAACCAAATACCGCTCATCTACAACGTATGCAACAATGCGAAAGCACCCGACGGCCAGCCTTCGCTGTTGTCGTGGGACGAGGTAACGACAATGTTCCATGAGTTCGGCCACGCCCTGCACGGCATACTGAGCGACTGCCAGTACAACACGCTGAGCGGTACGGCCGTTGCCCGCGACTTCGTGGAGATGCCCTCGCAGTTCAACGAGTCGTTTGCTTCCATCCCCGAAGTGTTCGACCACTACGCCCGCCACGCCACAACGGGCCAGCGCATGCCGGCCGACCTGAAGGCAAAAATGCTGGGCAGCATCAACTTCCACTCGGCCTATGCCTTAGGCGAGAACCTGGCTGCCACCTGTCTGGACATGGCTTGGCACGTGTTGCCCCTCTCGCAGGTGCCCACGGCTCAGGAAGCCCAGCAGTTTGAGCGCGAGGCACTGCGCCACGTTCACTTGCTGAACCGCCAGATTCCGCCGCGCTACTCCACGAGCTACTTCAACCACGTGTGGGGCAGTGGCTACGCTGCCGGCTACTACAGCTATCTGTGGACGGAAGTGCTGGCCGTGAACATCGCCAACTGCTTTGCCGAGCGTGGTGCACTGAAGCCTGAAGTGGGTCAGGATTTGCGCGATAAAATTTTAGGCCGCGGCAATACGCGCGACCTAATGCAAATGTTCACCGATTTCACAGGCATGAAACAGCCCGACGCTACCGCCCTGCTGAAAGCCCGAGGACTGTAATCACTCGGGATTATAGCCGAACGAGTCGAGTTCGCGCTGAGAGGAGCGCCAGTCTTTGTCGACCTTGACAAAGATTTCGAGATAGATGTGCTTGTCGAAGAACTTCTCGAGGGCCTTGCGGGCCTCGGTGCTCACTTTCTTCAGGGCCACGCCCTGATGACCGATGATGATGCCCTTCTGCGAGTCGCGCTCCACGTAGATGACAGCGTTGATGGCTATCTTCTTGTCGTCTTCCTTGAAGCGCTCGACACGCACTTCCACGGCATAGGGAATCTCCTTGTCGTAGTAGAGCAGAATCTTCTCGCGAATGATTTCAGAGACGAAGAAGCGGGCAGGCTTGTCGGTCAGCTGGTCCTTGTCGAAGTAGGCCGGGCTCTCGGGCAGCAGCTGCTGAATGCGCTTGAGCAGCATGTCGACACCGAAGTTGTTCTTCGCCGAAATGGGCAGAATCTCAGCCTTCGGCAGCAGCGTGTGCCACTTCTCCACAATGTCGCCCAGCGCCTTCTGGCTTTCGCCCTTGCTCTTAGGGGCAGCGTCGCTGGCGAGACTGTCAATCTTGTTAATCAGCAGCAGCACGGGCACGTCCATCTTCTGCACTTTCTCCAGGAAGTCCATGTTCTTCTCGGGGTTCTCCACCACGTCGGT
>CAMOTK010000222.1 GCA_946625715.1 uncultured Prevotella sp.
TTTGAAATTTATGAGGAAGAAGCTGACCATACTTTTTTTAGCACTTTTGGCCTGCCTGAACATGGCGGCACAAAGGTCGTGCAAGATAGAGAATACCGCCTTCCAGAGCGGTGAGTTCCTGACCTACGACCTGCGCTTCAACTGGAAGTTCGTGTGGATTAAAGTGGGGTCGGCATCAATGTCGACCGTGAAGTCGACGTACAAAGGTCAGCCGGCCTACCGCACCAGTCTGGTCTGCCGCACCAGTCCTTCGCTCGACCACCTCTTTACCCTGCGCGACACGCTGCTCTGCTACTGCGACGCCGAGACTATGGCGCCGCTCTACCACCGCAAAGGAGCCCTCGAGGGCAGCCGCTACTACGTAGACGAGCTGTGGTACACCTACCCCAAGGGCAACAGTCACCTGAAGATGCACAGCATCAACAGCCACGGCGAGCACAAGTGGAAAGAGGCGGAGTATAAGGACTGCATCTACGACATGATGAGCATCTTCCTCACCGCCCGCAACTACGACGCATCGAAGATGAAGAAGAACGACATCATTCCACTGCCCATCACCGATGCCACTACCGTGCACAATGCCTGGATGACCTATCGCGGCAAGGAGACGTTCAAGATAGACACCACGAAAGAGAAGTTCCGCTGTCTGGTATTCTCTTTCTATCAAAAAGACAAGGGCGAAAAGAAGGCCAAAGAGCTCATACGCTTCTACGTGACCGACGATGACAACCACATACCCGTGCGCCTCGACATGTTTCTCTCCTTCGGTTCGGCCAAGGCTTTCCTGAAGTCGTATAAGGGCGTGCGCTCGCCCTTGACGTCGAAAGTGAAGTAGTTCTTTCTCTTTTTTGGAAAGAAAAATGTTCCACCCGCTAAAGACCGACATAGAAGCACCACGGCAATTCAACAACCCGTTCTGGTACACACCCCATCCGCTGGCAGTGTTAGCAGCCGACGAGGTGCGCCAATATGTAGGCAGCCATGACGTGCTGAACAGCGATGCCCAGCAGGGCAAGATGTTTGGCGTGCTGGTGTGCAAGAAAGAACATGAGATAGGCTATGTGGCTGCCTACTCAGGCCTGCTGGCAGGAAGAAACGACTGGCCGTTCTTCGTGCCGCCCGTGTTCGACGCCCAGCAGCCCGACGGACACTTCAAACAGACGGAGCGCGAGATTTCGGCCATCAACCACCAACTGAAAAGCCTCAGCGCCGACACGCCCGAGGCACAGGCCCTGAAAGCGCAGCGCAAAACCATGTCGGAAACGCTGCAGCGCTGGCTCTTCGACCAGTATCAGATGCTCAACGCCCGTGGCGAGCGCAAGAGCCTCATCCCCATCTGGCGCGACTACCACCAGTCGGCCCGACTCAGAGAGCGCTTTCCCCTACCCCCTGGCGGCTCGGGCGACTGCTGTGCACCCAAGCTGTTGCAGTACGTCTACGAACAAGGTCTGACGCCGCTTTGCATGGCCGAGTTCTGGATGGGCCAGTCGCCAAAGGGCGAGGTGCGCCACGACGGCGAGTACTACCCTGCCTGCCGCGGCAAGTGCAAGCCCATACTCACCCACATGCTCCAAGGTCTCGATGTAGAAGCCGACAGCCAATGGCCTGCTCAGCCCGAAGGGACGCTTGCTTCAGCCATAACCATTCTCTACGACGACCCCGACATTCTGGTGCTCTGCAAGCCGGCCGGCATGCTCAGCGTGCCCGGCAAGGACGAGCGGCCGTCGGTGCTCTCGTGGGTAGAGAGCCACTATAGGACCGAAGGCCCCGTCATCGTCCACCGCCTCGACATGGACACCTCGGGCCTGCTGGTTGTGGCCAAGACCACGGCGGCCTACCACCATCTGCAGACGCAGTTCTTGCAGCAGCGGGTGAAGAAGCGCTACGAGGCCGTGGTCGAAGGCTGTCTGCCTGTGGGCCAGAAGGGCCAAATCTCGTTGCCCATGCGCCCCGAACCGCTCGACCGTCCGCGTCAGGTGGTCGACGCTGAGCACGGCAAGCGGGCCGTCACCGACTACGAGGTAGTGGCCACCGACGGCCACACGTCGCGTCTCTGGCTATGGCCGCAGACGGGCCGCACCCATCAGTTGCGCCTGCACTGTGCCCATGCCGACGGACTGGCAGCCCCCATCGTGGGCGACAATCTCTACGGCCACCACTCCCCCACCCGACTCCACCTGCATGCCGCCGAACTCAGCTTCGTGCACCCCACCACCGAAGAGCCCCTCCACTTCACTGCTCCCTGCGGTTTTTAGTTTGCTGCCAGGCGAGACAGCTAGCCTATCTAGAATGACTAGCCAGGCTAGAAAAAAAAATAGCCCTTCTAGCCGGCTGAAAAAAGCTCAGCGCTTTTTGGCCAGTTCCTCCTCCAACTCCGCTATCCGCCGGTTGGCGGCCTGCAGAGCTTGCTTCAGCCGTTCTATCTCCTCACGCTGGTTGGTGCGGTAGCCCAGACGGGCAGCGGTCATGCGCTCCTTGATGCCGCCCTCCTTCACGAAAGTCTCTTCCAGTTGCTGCTGGTAGGTGGTCATCATCTTGTCTACCATGTGGCAGAGCGTGAGGGCAATGTTTGCCATCTCTTCGTCTGTCCACTTCTCGAAGAAGTCTTGGTAGTCCTCTAACCGGTTGTGCCTCCTGCAAAACTTCAGCATGCCGTCGTAGCGCTCGTGGCCGGGCTGCCATCGGTTCAGGTGGCGCGACACTATGTAGTCCTCGTAGTCTTCCTTCAGCTCTTTAATGCTGCTGCGAGCCACGTTCAGCAGTTTCAGCTCCATCTCCATTGAGGTGACACCGTCGGCCGACCCTTCCACGATGTTCTGTTTGCCGGAGCGTGCTGCTTGCACCATCTGGTCGATGGTTCGGTCGCCTCTGTTGAGGAAGCGTTTGGTGAAGCTGAAGGTCAGCTGGTAGAGCACGTTGCTTTTCTGATAGAAGTACAGTCCTTCCCAGTTGGCTTGTTTGCGGAGTACGGGGTTTATTTCGTTGTTCATAGGTCCTGTTTGTTATGACTGCACAAAATTACAACTTATTTGTCAAAATACAAAGAAAAATATGACCCTTTGTTCGGAGGAATTATGCCAAAACGCCAGACAGATAACGGCAGACAATTTGTTCAGGAGGTGGTAAGGGGGCGTACAAAAGAAAGATGGCGGCGATCCTTCACGGACAGCCGCCATCTGCTTTTAATTAAAACTACAATTGTTCAGTCGTGCCCAGGCTTCGTCGCGAAGCAGTTTGGAGGGCA
>CAMOTK010000223.1 GCA_946625715.1 uncultured Prevotella sp.
GAGCTGGCCGAGAAGCTGGCCGAGATTCGCAAGTCGAAGGGCATGACCATCGAGCAGGCTCGCGAACTGGTAAAGAACCCGCTCTACCTGGGTTGCATGATTATCAAGACAGAAGGTGCCGACGGTCAGATTTCGGGTGCGCTCTCTACTACTGGCGACACGCTGCGTCCTGCCCTGCAGATTATCAAGTGCGCTCCTGGCATCACCTGCGTCAGCGGTGGCTTGCTGCTCATCTCGAAGCAGAAGCAGTATGGCGAAGACGGTGTGCTCGTCGTGGGCGACGTGGCCGTAACGCCTATGCCCGATGCCGCTCAGCTCTCGCAGATTGCTGTTTGCACAGCACAGACCGCTAAGTCGGTGGCTGGCTTTGCTGAGCCTCGCGTGGCCATGCTGAGCTTCTCGACCAAGGGTTCTGCCAAGCACGAGGTGTGCGACAAGGTCATCGAGGCCACACGTCTGGCCAAGGAGCTCGATCCCGCTCTGAAGATTGACGGCGAACTGCAGGCCGATGCTGCCCTCGTGCCCAGCGTAGGTGCCAAGAAGGCTCCCGGCAGCGACATCGCCGGCAAGGCCAACGTGCTCGTATTCCCCAACCTCGAGGTAGGCAACATCGGCTATAAGATGGTGCAGCGCCTGGGCGACGCCATCGCCATCGGCCCCATCCTTCAGGGTATTGCACGTCCTGTCAACGACCTGAGCCGCGGCTGCTCTGTCGACGACATCTACTACATGATTGCCATCACGGCTTGCCAGGCAATGGACGCAAAGAAATAATTAAGAATTGACTATTGAAAATATGAAGATATTAGTATTAAACTGTGGTTCGTCCTCTATCAAGTACGCACTGTACAACATGGACGACAAGAGTGTGATGACCAGTGGCGGTGCTGAGCGTGTAGGCCTCGACGGCGCTTTCGTGAAAGTGAAGCTGGCTAACGGCGAGAAAAAGCAGATTATGCACGACATTCCTGAGCACACCGAGGGCGTGAAGTTCATCTTCTCGCTGCTCACCGACCCTGAAATCGGTGTCATCAAGAGTCTCGACGAAATCGATGCCGTAGGCCACCGTATGGTGCACGGCGGCGAGAAGTTCAACAAGTCTGTCGTCCTCACCGACGAGGTGCTCAAGGCTTTCGAGGAGTGCTCTGATTTGGCTCCGCTGCACAACCCCGCCAACCTCAAGGGCGTGAACGCCGTGAAGGAACTGATGCCCGGTCTGCCTCAGGTAGGCGTGTTCGACACCGCCTTCCACCAGACGATGCCCGCCAAGGCTTATATGTATGCCATCCCCTACGAGCTCTACGAGAAGTACGGCGTGCGCCGCTACGGTTTCCACGGAACGAGCCACCGCTATGTGTCGGCTCGCGCACTGGAGTTCCTCGGCATGAAGCCCGAAGGCACAAAGGTCATCACCTGCCACGTGGGCAACGGCGGTTCTATTGCTGCTGTGGTCGATGGCAAGTGTGTTGACACCTCGATGGGTCTCACACCGCTGGAAGGCCTCGTGATGGGTACCCGTTCGGGCGATATCGACGGTGGCGCAGTGACGTTCATCGAGAAGAAGCTCGGCCTCGATGCCGACGGCATGAGCGATCTGCTCAACAAGAAGAGCGGCGTGGCCGGTATCACTGGCGGTTCGAGCGATATGCGCGACGTAGAGAGCGCTGCCAAGGCTGGCGAGCCCCGTGCACAGCTGGCTCAGGAAATGTATTTCTACCGCATTAAGAAGTACATCGGTGCCTACGCAGCCGCTATGGGTGGCGTCGACGTTATCGTCTTCACGGCTGGTGTTGGTGAAAACCAGCTCAGCATGCGCAGCGAAGTCTGCAAGGGCCTGGAGTTCCTGGGCGTGAAGTTCGACGAGTCGAAGAACACCAAGCGTGGCGAGGAGTGCATCCTTTCGGCCGACGATTCGAAGGTGAAGGTTGTCGTCATTCCTACCGACGAGGAACTGATGATTGCCACTGACACGATGAACCTGCTCTAATCGCAAGCGATGAAAACCAACTACGAGATTCGCTATGCTGCACACCCAGAGGATGCGCGCCACTACGACACCGCCAGATTGCGTCGCGACTTCTTGATTGAGACGCTCTTCTGTGCCAACGAGGTCAACATGGTCTATTCCATGTACGACCGCATGGTCGTGGGGGGCGCCATGCCCGTGGGCGAAGCACTCCCGCTGGAGGCCATCGACCCGCTGAAGGCGCCTTTCTTCACCACTCGTCGCGAGGTGGGCATCTACAATGTGGGCGGAGCAGGACAGGTGCGCGTTGGCAATGATGTCTTCGACCTCGACTACAAGGAAGCCCTCTACGTAGGTAGTGGCGACCGCGAGGTGGTCTTCATGTCGAACGATGACCAACGGCCCGCATTGTTCTACTTCAATTCGGCCACAGCCCACTGCGCCTATCCGTGCAAGAAGGTGACGAAGGCTGATGCCGTTGTGGCCCACATGGGGTCGCTCGACATGTCGAACGAGCGGAACATCAACAAGATGTTGGTCAACCAGGTGCTGCCCACCTGTCAGCTTCAGATGGGAATGACCGAGTTGCAGACCGGTTCCGTGTGGAACACGATGCCGGCTCATGTGCACAGTCGGAGAATGGAAGCCTACTTCTACTTCGAACTGCCCGACGACCAGGCCGTGTGCCACTTCATGGGCGAGCCTCAGGAGACGCGCCACATCTGGATGAAGAACCAGCAGGCCGTGCTCTCGCCGGAATGGAGCATACACAGTGCAGCCGCCACCCATAACTACACCTTCATCTGGGGTATGGGCGGAGAGAATCTGGACTATGGCGATCAAGACTTTTATCAGATAACCGATTTAAAATAACTAAAAAATGGCAAACCTGTTTTCATTAGAGGGTAAGAACGCCTGGATTACCGGCGCATCTTACGGCATTGGCTTCAACATTGCTAAGGCATTTGTTGCAGCAGGTATTAAGAACATTATCTTCAACGACATCAACGAGGCTGCTCTCGAGCGCGGTCTGGCTAACTACAAGGAAGCTGGCATCGAGAACGTGCACGGCTATGTCTGCGACGTGACGAAGGAAGACGACGTGAAGGCTCTCGTGGAGACAATCCACAAGGAAGTGGGCCAGATTGATATCCTTGTCAACAACGCCGGTATCATCAAGCGCATCCCCATGCACGAGATGAAGCGCGCCGAGTTCCAGCAGGTCA
>CAMOTK010000224.1 GCA_946625715.1 uncultured Prevotella sp.
CTTGTGGCGGTTGTCGTCGAGCAGGTTGTAGCCTGCCGAGAGTTTCAGCCAGTCGGTCAGTTTGTAGTTGGCGCCGACGCCGAAGCTCCAGCGGTCGATGGTGCCGGTATTGTCGCGCGTACGCATTTCTACGCCGCCATCCAGGCTCCACTTTTTGCTCAGTTTCTTTTCGACATTGACTTCCGACCAGATGCCGAAGTCGTCTTTCTGCGCATGGGTGCAGAGGGTTCCAAGGGCACAAAGTGCAAGGGTGATCAGACGCTTTCTATCCATTGTGATTTATTTACTGTGAACTGTTTGTTGTATTCGTTGGACTCCTTGCCGTCGTAAGTGATGCGCAGCACTACGGAGTCTTTGAGAAAGTCGATGCCACCCACTTCCACGTCGGTGATAGAGAGGCCAGTGCGCTGCTCGAGGTCGGCAATGAGCTGCTGGCGGTTTTCGGGTTTCACCAGTTCTGGGCGGTCGTACTGTATGAGTTTGGTACTCTTGACCTTGAGTTTCTTTTCGCAGATTACGATGGCGAGGATGAAGACGAGGTCAATGATGACCATGCGTGTGAAGTCGGCCAGAGAGTTGACAGTGGGACTCTCGATGTCTTCCATAGCGTGAACCACCGACATGCAGACAACGACGAAGAGATAGGTCATTTCGCGCACGGGCATAGAGTCGGTGCGGTAGCGCATGATGGAGAAGATGCCAAAAAGTCCGAGGCCTACGCCCATGGTTGCTTTTCCGCGATCCATGTGCATCATGATGCTCACGAGGAAGAAGATGGCTACGGTGATTATCATGAACGTGAAATAGAAGTCGCGGCGGTTGCTCTTGGCGAAGTAGAGCTTATCGACAATGACCCAGTTGACGAAAAAGCAGATGGCGAATCTGACAAGCACGGTGCAGAATCCCGGTTCAAGAAAAGTGATGATGTCCATAGTTGTAAGTATGCTTAAGTGATTGATATGACGCTTATTGGGTGATTTTCTCGACGTAACGTAGCTTCTCCTTGAAGCGGTTGACCATGAGGCCGTCGTTGGTCATAGCCGACCCCATGCAGTATTTTGAGAAGCCGTAGGGCAAGATGCGCAGTTGCTTGAGCATGCTGAGCACGGGCGAGAAGACGAGTCCGTCGCGCTTGAGCTCGATGATGACCAGATTGCCCATTTCGCGTTGCCCGTTGCTCTGCAGGTTGCGGAAGCGCAGGGCGGAGTCGATGGTGAGTCGCTCGGTCTTGGCCTTATTCACCAGCGTGATGCGCGAGAAGTGGTTGTTAAGCGCAGGCTGCAGCGTGTCGATGCCGTAGTGCAGGTGCTGGTCGATGAAGAGGCGCTTAGCACTGTCGTGCAGGTCCATATCGGCTACCTCTATGCGCTTTTTCTTCGTGCGCCCGTGGTTGTTCTTGGTCTTTATCTCCATGAACTGAAGGCCACTGATGCAGTAGGTGCGGAAGCGAATCTTCTGGCGGTTGGTGTGACCGTGCTGATGGGCAGCATACATGTCGTAGTCGTCGGTGTCGAAGTAGGTGGTATCGTACTCCAGATTGCGCTGGCCATTGATTTCCTGTACGTAGTAGTCGTTTTTGGCCATAACGAGGAGTTGCTCAAGCCGCTCCAGGGTGGTGACAAACTTGGTGTCGATACGGTTCATCAGCTTGATGCCGCTCATTTCTGAGAGCGAGATGGGAGTAAAGGTGCTGAGCAGTTCGTTCATAACTTGTCACTGTTTTGGTTTTACTTCGACAAAATTAAGATAAAAGGAGACACGCTGCAAATAATTTCAGCGAATGTCCCCTTTTCTTCGGCGAACCGACTAATGCTTGACCTCAGGCAGACGGAACTTGTCGCCTGTCTGCTGAATGAGGGCACGGCCGAAGCGCTTCGTATAGCCGGGACGCTCTACGGTAGCACCCATGCCGTAGGGCGAGCGCTTGAACTGTCCGTTCTCCTCGGGTTTCACCGTCATATCGTTATACTTCACGATGAGATAGAAGGCCAGCTGCTGCCAGCGTGCCAGCATCTGCTGTGCTTTCTCGGCCGTATAGCCTGTGAGGAAGGCCACGCGGGCTTCCGTGTCGAGTGCCTGGGCGCGGCGTTCCACCTCGGGCTGTGCGACGAAATAGCTGCGCTCGAGCGAGTCGCGTACCTGCTGGAGTGAGGGGAACATCAGCGAATAGCGCGGATAGACCATGTTCGACACCCAATTCTGCACCCAGTAGGCATTGTCCATCGAGAAGTTCAGCTCGTCGGCGCCAGGCGTGTTATAGGCCCGCGGCGACTCGGTGGCACAGCAGTAGACGGGCGTGTAGGGCACCATGTTGCCGTCGTCGTTACCAAACCACAACACGCCGCCCACCTCGCGAGGCAGCCACGAGCGCATCTGCGCCACATAGGAGAAACCCGTCTGCTGGGTGCTTGTGGGGCGCTCGTTGAAGTATTTCTTGCCGTCGACCTCAAAATAGAGCGGTGTGGGGCGATAGGGCATGTCCCAGATGCCGCCGCCCATATCCTGGTCGAGCGAGAGGGGTGTGCCTTCAAAGTGGTCGCGCATGGCCGACTCAACGTCCTGCACGCTCAGCTTCTTGTTGGGAATCACCCAGAGGGGCATCGGCTCGGCGTTGGGGTCGCGGCCTTCGGCCCACGACAAGTACTTGTCCATGCCGTCGGCATAGCGGCGGAAGAAGCTCCATACACGGGCGTCGCAGATGCGACGGCCCGAGAAGTCGGGTGCGGCATAAGCAGCATTGAAGCTGAAGTCGGCATCCTTACCACTGAACCACCCCATCTTACGGGCATACTTCACCACATTCTTCGAGAAAAGCACATTATCCTTGTCCTTCTGGTCGAAGGTGGTGATGCGGCTCTGGTTGGCATGTCCGCTGATAGCGTTATCGGGTATGCGGATAGCTACCCATACGGTGCGCTCCTTCGACAGCTTGCGGTCGCTGCCACAACCCATCATCTCCATAATCCACGCCTCGTTGGGGTCGCAGAGCGTGAACGTCTCGCCCTCGGAGTTGTAACCGTACTCTTCTACGAGCGACGTCATGACCGCAATGGCCTCGCGGGCCGTCTTGGCACGCTGCAGGGTGATGTAGATGAGCGAGCCGTAGTCGATAATGCCCGTACTGTCGACCATTTCCTCGCGCCCGCCAAAGGTGGTCTCGCCAATG
>CAMOTK010000225.1 GCA_946625715.1 uncultured Prevotella sp.
AGGATGCCGACAAGATGCAGAAGTTCGTCCAGATGATGGGCAGCATGGATTCGAAAGCCAAGACGGCGAAAGGCCAGATGAACGACTACAAGGGCACCATTGAGCAGCTGACGATGCAGTACAACCGCATGACGGAGGCACAGCAAAAAACCATAGGGCAGGACTATCTCAGGGCAATAGACCAGCTGCGGCAGAAGTACCAGGCCGTGAATCAGGAGGTGCAGCAGATGAACCGCAACCTACAGCAGACGCCCGACGTCGGCAATGGCGGCGGTCTGCCGTCGGGCCTTGGCGGCAAGCTGGGCGGGGCAATGCAGGTGTTTGCTGGTAACATGATGACGAAAGCCGCAGGAGCCGTCGCTAATCTTGGCTTGGAGATGTACGGCATGGTGCAGCAGGGCATCGAACTGGCTAAACAGGGTGATGGCATCCGCATCGCTTTCGAGCGGCTTGGCCGCGGCGACATCCTCGACGGACTGCGCCAGGCGACCCACGGCACCGTGACCGACATCGAGCTGATGAAAGCCGCTGTGAAGTTCAACGACTTCAAACTGCCCATCGAAGAGTTGGGCACCATGCTCGCCTTTGCCCAACAGAAAGCAAAGGACACAGGACAGAGCGTTGACTACATGGTGGACTCTATCGTAACCGGTCTTGGCCGCAAGTCGCTGATGATTCTCGACAACCTCGGACTCAGTGCCAGCGAAATCAAGGAGCGCATGGCCGAGACGGGCGACATGACCAAGGCTGTGGGCGACATTATCCGCGACCAGATGGCCAAGGCCGGCGGCTACGTGGAAACTGCCGCCGACCGATCTGCACAAGCCAACGTCAGTCTGCAAAACAAGATGGAGGAACTTGGCCGCAAGTTCGCACCCGTCGAGGAAGCCAGCAATCAGTTGTGGACGTCGATGAAGATTGGCATCCTCGACATCATTGGCGGGCCGCTGGCACGACTGCTCAACGGACTCACCGAAGCCGGGCGGCTACGCAATGAGATGAACAACCGCGGCGGCAACAAGCGCATCGCCGCAGACACAAAATGGATCACCAACTCGGACGACAAGAACCGCTCCTACAATAACCTGCTCCGCGGCTACATGGAGGAGGAGATGAAGGCCCTCAACGCCCTCAACGAGGCCAAGAAGGGCGGGCGCGGCAGCATCGGCATCTATCAAAAAGAGTACGACGCCGCCCGCAAGCTGCGAGAAGAGTTCCAGGCCGCCGCCAAGCCTCTGCTCATCCCCGTCGACGTAAACACGCCGACGGTCGAGGATGCTACGAAGAAAATCAAGGCCGCCGCGAAGTCCGCCAAGGTGAAGCCCGAGGAAATTTTTCCCGAGGACAGCCTGCGCGGCCTGACTCGCGACCTGCAGGAGCTGCAGAAGGCGCAGCAACTCGTGACGAACAACGACGACTGGCGGGGTTATGAGGACGCCATCAAGGCGGTGACGAACCAAATCAAGGAGCTGAAGGGTGAGCTGAGCAACATCGATGCCGGCAACATGACGGCTCTTGGCAAGATTGAGGGCGTCAGTCTGGCAGACATCGCGGCCGGGCGCGTCAATGGCAAGGGGATGAAAGACCTCGGCCTTGGCGATGTGCCGACGCGTGATAGCATCATTGCAAAAGGGCAGAAAAATATTAGTAGCTTCAATGGTTACAAACAGCCGGAAGACAAGACTGATATTAAGATAAACGATGCGCTCGGCCAACTGACCAGCAGTGTCAGTTCGATGGTCAACGGCATCGAAAGCCTTGGTATTAAAGTTCCTGAGGGGCTGAAAAACGTGCTTGGGGCCATGCAGACCATCACCATGATTTTGACCTCTATCGAAGCATTCCAGAAAGTGGGCGCCATTCTGGGGCTGTTCTCCAATGGCGGTGTTGTCAAGGCTGCTGGCGGCTACACCGTCCCTGGCCGCAGGTTCAGCGGCGACATGATACCCGCCCGCCTCAATGCCGGCGAGCTGGTGCTCAACCAGGCACAGGCTGGCGTGATTGCCAACGCCTTGCAAGACCGCGAGTTTGGAGGCGGCAGCGGTATAATGCAGCCATACGTTGATGGTGAAAAGATATTCCTCGGCATGAACAATACATCGAAGCGCATGGGACGCGGCGAGATTGTTACTACCAGCACGCTCCGTAGGCTCGGTTTAATCTAACATAAAAACGGAAAAGATATGGCAATCATACATGGCAGACAACTCATCGTGAAGAAGAACGGCGCCGCCATCGCTGCACAGAAGTCGTGCGACATCGACGTGCGCTGTGCGGGCATCCCCGTCAGTTCGCCGACGCAGGGACAGTGGGAGAACAATATAGCCGGGAAAAAGTCATGGTCGATAACGTGCAACACGCTCGTGACAGCACTTGCCAGCAACGTCAGCATGGTAGGGCAGACCGTCACCATCAGTTGCAATGTCGGCAATGACAGCGTGAGCGGCACGGCCCTCATCACGGGTTGGAAGGTGACGGGCACCATTGGCAACCTCGCGCAGGCCGTGGCCACCTTCTTAGGCAGCGGCCCGCTGACGTGAGTAAACCCATGCACGTAAAACAAGCAATAAGAAAAGGAAAGAACTATGGAATTGTTCGGAAGTAACATATCATTTTTTCGCAAGCGCGAAGTGGTGAGTGCCAACGGTACGCCGGGCACCATCACCACCACCGACCCCTCAGCACCGGAGAACCAGACGCAGCCGAAGGGCGGCAACTGGGCGGCAAACGTGGTCAGCCCTCACGGCATGTCGTCGCTCATGGTGCCCGCGTGGCATCGTGGCGTGTCGCTCATCATGCAGACGATGGGACAGATGGAAGTGGAGTATCAGCGCAAGGACATGGAGGGCGGCAACTTCGTGGAGAGCCTTTACGGCGACAACGGCAAGCTGAACTACCTGCTTCAGGTGCGGCCAAACCCCTATATGTCGGCCTCGCAGTTGCAGGAACAGATAGAATTCCGCAAAATCTACTTCGGCAATGCCTACGTCTATTTGGAGCGTGACATGGCCGGGGAGTGGCCGCGTGCGCTGTGGCTCTGTCAGGCAGGAGTCATCAACACGGGGACTGACACATACACCATCCAGTACACGCCAAGGGCGGGCGTGTCGGTGGTGAAGACGGTGCCGATGGAAAATGTGCTGCACTTCCGCAACACGTTCCTCA
>CAMOTK010000226.1 GCA_946625715.1 uncultured Prevotella sp.
ATTACTACTAACCTAAAACAATCTATTAACCTTTTGACGATGCAAAGGTACAACGATTTCTACATCCCTGCAACTATTTCGATGTTTTTTAGTGAAAAAACAGCCTCATTCTTGACCTAAATCAAAGTTTGTGTGCGCAAACAACGCAATTTATGCACTTTTTATGGTCGTAATTCGCGTTTTATTAGTACCTTTGGCTTCGAAAAGAATAAGCATGTATGCGTGTACTAATAATAAACACATCTGAAAAGACTGGCGGGGCGGCTGTGGCGGCCAGGCGGCTGACTGCGGCGCTGAGCAGCAACGGGGTGCAGGCCTCGATGCTGGTGATGAAGAAGGAGAGCGACGATCCCGCGGTCGAACACTTGGGCTACGGCCCCTTGCAGCGATGGCGCTTCGTGTGGGAGCGGCTGGTGGTGTGGCTCTACACCCGGTGGCCCCGCAAGCAGCTGTTTACAGTAGACATTGCCAACACGGGCACCGACATCACCGGAAGGCGCGACTTCCGCGAGGCCGACGTGGTGCACCTGCACTGGGTAAACCAGGGCATGCTCTCGACGAGCAACATCAAGAAGATTCTGAAGAGCGGCAAGCCGGTGGTGTGGACCATGCACGACGCTTGGCCGGCGACGGCTATCTGCCACTACACGCGCGGCTGTGCACGCTTCAAGACGCGCTGCCAGCAGTGCCCGCTGCTGCCCCACCCCGGCGACAACGACCTTGCGGCCCGCACGTGGCGCCGCAAGCAGCAGATGCTGAGCAACGAGCTGGTCTACTTCGTCACGTGCAGTCGCTGGCTGGAAGGCTTTGCCAAGCAGAGTGCCCTGCTGCGCGGCCACAGAATCAAGAGCATACCCAACTGCATAGACGTGCAGCGCTTTCGCCCCATCGACCGACAGGCGGCGCGCCAGGCTGCTGGACTGCCCGCAGAGGGGCGCATCATACTGTTTGTGTCGCAGCGCGTCACCGACGAGCGCAAGGGCATGCGCTACTTCATAGAGGCCATCAACCGACTGACCGACGAGCATCCGGAATGGCTGGAGAACACGGGCGTGGCCGTGCTGGGCGGCAGTGGCGACGAGGTGGCAGCGCAACTGCCGCTGAAGACCTACCCGCTGGGCTACGTCGGCGACGAGCAGCAGATTGTGAACATCTACAACGCGGCCGACGTGTTTGTCATTCCCTCGATGGAAGACAATCTGCCCAACACCATCATGGAAGCGATGGCCTGCGGCGTGCCGAGCGTGGGCTTCAAGGTGGGCGGCATCCCCGAAATGATTGAGCACCAGAAGAACGGCTACGTGGCCGAACCGCGCCGAAGCAGCGACCTGGCACACGGCATCAGCTGGGTGCTCGACGAGGCCGACCCTGCCCAACTGCGCGAGGCCTGCCTGCGCAAGGTGGCCCACAACTATTCGCAGTCATCCGTAGCCATGCGCTATATTGAAGTCTACAACGAGGCGATTGCCATGAAACACTTCCGACTATGATACGATTTACGATTGTCACCATCACATACAATGCACAAAACGTGGTGGAACGCACGCTGCAGAGCGTGCTCAACCAGACCTACGAGGGTGTGGAACACCTCATCATCGACGGCGCGTCGACCGACCAGACGCTCGCCCTCGTGGAACAATACAAGCAGCAAAGCGACCAGTCGGACAACCACCACAAGGTGATTGTGCAGTCGGAGCCCGACGAGGGCATCTACTACGCCATGAACAAGGGCCTGACACAGGCTGCGGGCGACTACATCTGCTACATGAATGCCGGCGACGCCTTCCCCACAGCCGACACGCTGGAACAGATAGTCCACCGGCTGCAGCTGAACAGCCGCCCGTCGGCCGAACTGCCGGCCGTGCTCTACGGCAACACCAACGTGGTAGACGGCGAGGGCCGCTTCATGCATCCGCGCCGCCTGCAACCGCCCACGCAACTGACGTGGCGCTCGTTCCGCCAGGGCATGCTCGTGTGCCATCAGGCTTTCTACGCCCGCACCGACATTGCCAAGAACCTGCCCTTCGACACGCGCTACCGCTTCTCGGCCGACGTAGACTGGTGCATCCGCATCATGCGCGAAGCCGACCGCATGGGGCTCACGCTCGAGGATGCGGGCATCGTGGTGGCCAACTACATGGAAGAGGGCGCCACCACGCGCAACCACCGCGCCTCGCTGCTGGAGCGTTTCCGCGTGATGGCCACGCACTACGGCCTCGTACAGACCGCACTGCTCCACTGCTGGTTTGTGGTTCGCGCCGCCATCAAGTAGGCTTTTCCCCCATAGAAAAAACCCTTCACACGGTCTGTTTCAACCATGTGAAGGGTCTTTTTTATACGCTCTTCAGAGCGCTTTTATTTCACGATAAACTTCTTGTTGTTGCGAATGTAGATGCCCGGACGGGGATTCACTACGCGACGGCCATCGAGGGAGTAGATGGCGCCATCGGCCGGCGCATCGGTCTTCACCGTCTGAATGTCGGTGAGCACATTGCCGAAGTAGCCATCCTTCGTGTAGTAGCCGGCATTCTCGAAGGTGAGGTCGGCCGTCTGGGGCTTATCGCTGTTGTTGAAGATAATCTTCTTGGGCTGTGTGGTCAGCGTGCCAGTGTAGGTCCATTTCCACACCTTGTTGCCGTTGGGAGCCGTGCCTAAGTAGGTGCACTCCTGACCGGGCCAAGTGCCGCCGGTGAAGTTGGCACCGCCGTCAATCCAAGCCCAGCACTTCACGGTGTTGCCCCACGTGACAGGCGACTCGAAGAAGGCGCAGGTTTCGCCCGGATTGACGGTGCAGAGCCACCAAGGAATCACGACTTCCTGCGTGGCAGGCTGCTTGACCTCATATTCGCGCGTGACGATGCCGCTCACCTGACCACCGATGAGCAGGCCCACCTTCAGCGTGGTGGTGCCCATGGGGATGGTGATAGCCGTGCCGCTGGCCACCTTGGTGCTGCTGGCCGTAGGCGTAGAGCCGTCGGTGGTGTAGACGAGTTGTGCGTCAGCCGAAGCCGTAACGGCTGTCAGCACAGCCTTCTGCTCGCCGTTGTAGATGCTCGACGCCAAGTCGACGTAGGCGGTGTTGAGGGATGTGGGGAAATAGTAGGCATAGTGGTAGCCAGAGAGAACCTTCGTCCACTGCTGGG
>CAMOTK010000227.1 GCA_946625715.1 uncultured Prevotella sp.
TGTGAGGCGCACAGTGGTCGATGCGAACGGGAATGGCATCGGCCATTGTTTTTTCTGCGGTGATGCGCAGGCGGACGATGCAGGCGCGGGTGTTCAATGGTTTTTGTTGCGGCAGGTTAGTTTCGGGAAATCACCGTGCACAGGTTCTTCACGTCGGCGTCGAACGTGTCCTTGCTGATGGCCTTCGCCTTCAAGGCCGACCGGTAGTTGTAGATGGTCTGCGGCGAGAAGAAGAGCAGGTCGGCAATCTCGGAACTCTCCCTGACGCCCAGGCGTATGAGCGCGTAGATGCGCAACTCGGGAGAGAGCGTGCCTGGTTGCCGCAGCACCAGTTGGTTTTCGGGAAGGAGCAGTGCGTTCAGTTCGTCGACGAAGGTGGGATAGAGGTCGAGGAATGCCTTGTCGAACCTGTTCATGAACGCAGCGGCGTCTTCTTCCGAGATGCGCGACGACGACATCGTGGAAAGCAGTTCCTGCACCTGGTTGGCCTTGATCTTGCGCCTGACCAGCGTCTGGTATTTTTTCAGCCGGTCGATGTATTTGGCACAGAGGTCGATGTAGATCTTGGCCAGTCCTTCCCGCTTCAGGTTGGTATCAAGCAACTGCTCGTTCAGGGTGGAGAGCTGCACGCGCTGGAGCTCCAGCTTTTCGTTTTTCAGTTTCACTTCCTCGTGCTGCTCATGCAGCTGCCCGTTTTTGGCTTGAAGTTCTTCCCTGTGGCGATGCAACTGCCCGTTCTGCCGCCTGATGAAAAGAGCGGCAGCAAGGATTAGTAATGCCAGGAGGCCAAGTGCAATCATTCCATAGAGGATATGCGTTTTCTGTGTGTTAATTTTCTTCGTGTAGGCCGATAGAATCGTTGAGAAGCGCCCTGACAGTTCTATTAAGCGCAAGCGATTATTAAAGAACTGTGCATCCTCCATTGAACAATAGATATAGTTCGTAGCCCTATCCACATTGTCATTGTCTTTTTCAAACAAGTACATGGCCAATTCTTGGAGAGAAAGGTTTTCCTTTAATGGAGTGACGATGTCGGAAATGGCAGAGTTGGTAAGCCAGTACTCGTACATATTTATATCTCCTTTATCCATATAGCAACGTGCCAGCGAGAAGGCTGCCGAAGCATAAAGCTTCGAGTTGACGGGAGCCATGTCGACCACCTTCTGGTAGTAGCGTGCCGCCTTTTCGCTGTCTTCCTCGATGTAGTGCATCCTTTCGCCCATCAGGTAAAGGTAGTTGACGGTGGTTTCCTTCTCATACTTCATGGCTTCCAGCAGGAAGTCCTTCATCTTCTGCCAATAGTCAGCCTTCACCTGCTCATCGCTGCTGTATTGCGACCAGTACATGTAGAGCCAGAAGTGGGCAATATAGTATTCATACTTCAGCGTGTCGCTCAACTCGTCGGCATCGAGACTATTCAGTCGGAGGGCGGCCTCGCTATAGAATCCTCCCCGCGCATCGAGCAGCGCATTGTTGATGACTGCTTGCTGATAGAAGGTCTTGCTGCCTATTTCCTGGGCCAGAGCGAGGCTCTTCTGCACGTAGACCAGCGCCGAATCGTAGCGGTAGGTCAGATACTCCTGATACATCTGTTCAAAGAGTCTCAGCTTTTCTTCCTTGTTGGTGATGTGGCCGATGGTCCATCGCAGGTCGGCCAACGTCTTCTCCTTGGCAGCGGTGATTGCCGGACGGCTGGCAATGGCACTGTCGAGTCGGAGGATGTGGCTGTCGGCGGTTCTGGCCTGCGTGCAGGCTGCGGTGGCAAAAGCCACGAATAGGAGGCACAGTTTTTTCATCATTTTACATTGTTCAGGTTCTTCGTCGGCAAAGTTACGAAAAATTTTCAAAAACAGAACATCTACTTAGAATTATTTTTAAAATCTTCCTAAAATAGTGAAAATCAGATAGTTACTCTTTTCCTGTATTTTGCTGATTTCTACCTGACCCCTACTTGGCGCGACAATGGCGGAAAAATCGTCGTACCTTTGCAGCCGAAACCTAATCAATGTAATTAAACTCATGAACAAAACAATTCTGACAGCAATCTTGGCTTTCATTTCGGCCACGGCTGTCGCAGCCAAGACAAACATTTCAGTTGCAACCGACAAGACACTGTTGGTGATGCAAGTTAAGGACAACGGGCGCCTGTACCAGACCTATTTCGGCGCACGCCTGTCGGAGTCGGTAGACCTCGACGAGTTGGACATGCCTCGCGGCACGGTGTCGTCGACCTCGACCCGTGGCAACGAGGTGTATCCCGTGATGGGCACCGAGGACTACTTCGAGGCCGCCCTGGAGATTTCACATGCTGACGGCAACCCTACCTCCGTGCTGAAATACGTCGGCCACGAGCAAACGCACGTGGATGGCGGAACGGAGACGAAGATTTTCCTAAAGGACGAGCTCTACCCTGTCAGCGTGACGCTGTACTTCGTTGCCTACGAGCACGAAAACGTCATCAGGCAGTGGAGCGAAATCAGTCATCAGGAGAAAGGCACGGTCTATCTGGGCCGTTATGCCTCGTCGATGCTCTATCTGGAGTCGGATGCCTACTACCTGACCGAGTTCAGTGGCAACTGGGCCAAGGAGATGCACATGAGCGAGGCGCCATTGACGTTCGGCAAGAAGATTGTGGATTCCCGTCTGGGCACCCGTGCAGCCATGCTGACACAGCCATTTTTTGAGGTTAGTACACATGCTAATGCCCGTGAGAACACTGGCGAAGTGCTGATGGGCACGCTTGCCTGGACGGGAAACTTCCGTTTTACCTTCGAGGTGGACAACAACAACCAGTTGCGCGTCGTCAGCGGCATCAACCCCGATGCCTCTCGATATCTGCTGAAGAAGGGCGAGGTGTTCCGCACGCCTGACTTCATTTTCACACTGAGTCAGAATGGTGTGGGCGAGGGCAGCCGCAATTTCCAGCGCTGGGCACTCAACCACCAGCTCTATAAAGCCGACGAAGACCGCATGACGCTGCTCAACAACTGGGAGAATACTTATTTTGACTTCGATGAGCAGAAGCTGACGAGCCTCTTCGCCGAGGCCAAAGACCTGGGCGTTGACATGTTCCTGCTCGACGACGGATGGTTTGGCAACAAATATCCCCGTAATAACGATGATGCAGGCTTGGGTG
>CAMOTK010000228.1 GCA_946625715.1 uncultured Prevotella sp.
ATGTCGTTCATGTTCAGCGTGTTCAGGTTGGTCGTTGTGGGCACACCGTCGATGATGAAGAGCGGGTCCTGCGACGTGTTGAACGAACCAATACCACGGATGCGCACCGTACCGGCACCCACAGGCGAGCCGTTGCTGGTGATGGTCATGCCGGGCACCTTACCCTGCAGGGCACGCATGGGGTCGGTGTCGCTCGAGGTCTTCAGCTCTTTGGTCTGCACCACGGCCACCGAACCGGTGAGGTCGGCCTTGCGCTGGGTCTGATAACCCGTGACCACCACTTCGGCCAGTTCGGCAGCGTTGTCCTTCAACGTCACCTTCATGCCGGCGCGTGCAGGCACTTCTTGTTTTTCATAGCCGATGTAGGTAAAGACGAGCGTCTTGCCAGCGGCCACCTTCAGTTTGAATTTGCCGTCGAAGTCGGTCACGGTGCCGTTCGACGTTCCCTTCTCCATCACCGTTGCGCCGATGACACTTTCGCCAGTCCCATCAACAACGGTTCCAGTAATCTCCTGCGCGTACATAATGGTACACGACAAGAGCGTCAGGAGACTCAAAAAGAGTCGTTTCGCTTGTTTCATTTGCTTTTTGCGTTTTTAGTTAGTACTATTATTTAGATTAAAATCTGCCGCAAAAGTACGTCGTTCGGCCGCAAAAAGCTAAGATTTATCGTTCTGAAACTATTAAAAATGTTTCATGTAACAAAATTGAGATGGTCTTTATAATTATTGTTATACGGTGCGCATCTCGTTGGGCAGGCGTCCAAACTGCTTTTTAAAGCAAGTGGCAAAATAGCTGGGATTGCCGAAGCCCACCTCGTAGGCTATCTCGGCCACGGTCTTGGTGGTGGTGCTAAGCAGGATGCGTGCGCGCTCGAGGCGCATCTGACGCAGCAGGTCGACGGGCGATGTGCCGGTGAGCACCTTCACCTTGCGATAGAGCTGCACGCGGCTGATGCCGAGTTGGTGTCCCAGGTCGTCCACCTTCAGGTCGGCGTTGCCCATGTTTTGCCTGACAATTTCCTTCAGCTGGTCCATGAAGAGCCTGTCCTGTGTGGTCAGCTTGGGCTGCTGCTCGCCTGGCTGCTGGCCGTTGAAGTGTGTGCGCAGCTGCCGGCGGTTGCGCAGCAGGTTGTCGATGCGGCTGATGAGCAGGTCGGCACGGAAGGGCTTAGTGAGATAGGCATCGGCGCCATGCTCATAGCCTTCCATCTGCTGCTGTTCGGTGCTTCGTGCGGTGAGCAGAATGACGGGAATGTGGCTGGTGATGAAGTTGTCCTTCAGCAGTCGGCAGAGCTGCAGGCCGTCGATGACGGGCATCATCACGTCGCTGACAATGATGTCGGGCACCGTCTCGCGTGCCAGCTGCAGTCCACTCTGTCCGTCGGGCGCTTCATACACATAGAAGCGCGATGAGAGCAGTGTGCGCAGGTATCGTCGCATGTCGTCGTTGTCGTCGATAATGAGTATGTTGGGCAGTTCGTCGGTATCGTCTTGCTTGAGCATGTTCAGATGTTCATCCCTGACCTGTTCGCCGGCCTGCTGCCTGGCGTTGTCGGCAATCCGGGCAGCTGTTGCGTCGCTGACGGCTGCCCCACCCTTGTCGTTTCTGAAATTGAGCACGTCGGTGACCACCATTTCCAGTTGCTGCAGGTTCTTGTCGGCAATGTCGAGCAGAGTGCGGTCGTCGCCGGCCACGTTGCCGTTTGCCACCATCTGCCTGATAGGTCCGGCAATGAGCGTGAGAGGTGTTTTCAGCTGGTGGCTGGCGTTAGTATAGAAGAGTGTCTGCTCCTGGTTGAGCAGTTTCTGCCGGCGATGAGCCCGTCGTATCTGCACACGGGCCCGCCATGTCATGATGAGGCCGGCCACAAGCAGCACGATGGCCACGACGGCTGCCCATATCACCTTGTGCTGCATGTTGTAGAGACCGAAGTACTGTTCCAGCTTGTCTTGTATGACCACGAGGTCGGTGCTTTGCGCTTTCAGCTCGTTGCTGTAGAGGGCCACCATCTCCACATTCTCGGGCGTGACGAGCATGCTCTGCAACACGTTGTCGCGCTTGTAAGGTTTGCCCTCAAGAATGTCGAGTGCCAGTCGCACAATCTTCTCGCCGTGGGTGGGATAGACACAGGTGCCGGCAAACAAGCCTTGCTGCACGGCCTCGATGCCTTCGTTGGGCCCCGACAGTCCGTCGACCCCGATAATCTTCACCTGCCCGCTCAGGCCCAGCGAGTCGACGGCCCACGAAGCACCGCGAGCCATAAAGTCGCTATGGCAGAAGACGACGTCGGGCCGGTGGTCGCTCCTCAGCGCCACTCTCACCAGGCTGTCGGTATGGTGGTCGTCCCAGTCGCCATACAAGTACTGGTAGTTCACCTCGGGATGAGCGGCCATAGCGGCCATGAAGCCCCGGTGGCGGTCGCGCGATGGCGACGTGTTCTGCAGGGCAGTCACCTCCAGCACGCGTCGTCCGGCAGTCTGGGCGGCCAGCTGTGCGGCATAGTTGGCAGCCAGTCGTCCCACGGCCTCGTTGTCGCCACCAATGAAGGCGGTATAATCGTCGGTGTTCGCCTTTCGGTCGAACAGTATGACCGGCACGCCGCTCTCCTTGGCGCGCTTCAGTGCGGGGGAAATCTCGGCATACTCGTTAGGTGCGGCCACCAGCAGGTCGATGCCCGATGCCACGAGCGAGTCTATTTGCCTGACCTGTACGTCGGACTGGTCGTAACAGTTCACTATGTCGACCTTCACATGCTGCTCATACAAATGTTGTGCGGCCAGCATCTCTTGGTTGAGTTGGATGCGCCAGTTACCCCCGGAACACTGCGACACGCCAATGCGGTAGGCCGGCTTTTCACCGGTGCAGGCCGCGAGTGCTGTTATTAATATAAAAAGGTACGCGAAGTTTGTTTTCATCAGTCAGCGTCTATCGTTGCTTAGGTTTTTCCGTGCAAAGATACATCTTTTACGTAGCGGGTGCAAATATTTAGGCACTTTTTTGCGCGTGAAGTTATGTTTCATTCGCCGAGCAGTGCCGTTCTGCGGTCCGAGAAGCAGCACTCTGCTTCGCCGGTAGTCTACTCACCACAGAGACACGGAGACACAGAGGACTGGTCA
>CAMOTK010000229.1 GCA_946625715.1 uncultured Prevotella sp.
CTGGAGAGGGGTGCTTCGCTCTCGCAGAGCTGCTATCAGGCCTCGTCGTGGAGCAAGAACGCCTGGTACTCGCTGACCAACGGCTCGGATGTCATCGCCTTCAAGACCCCATCGTCGGGCGGCAGCGGCCTCGTGGTGAGTGCCTCGTCGCAGCCCACGGTGAAGTCGGGTGTGACCACATCAGGCGGAACCACCATCTGGAACGGCATGGGCATCACGGGCGCCACCGTCACCGGCGGCTCCACAGTTTCGCTCTCTACCTACACGTCGGGTGGCGGTGGCCGCTGGTAAGTCTGAACTAACATAAAAAGGTAGTAACCATACAACCATGACCAAGCAACCGCGTCAAGAAACGTTCATCTATGTGGCACTGTGGGCAATGCTTTTCGTTGCCCCAGTGCTCACGCTGTCAATCCATTCGGCCGCCCATACCGGCGAGTCGCTCGAGTGGACAAGCATTCTGGAGGTTTGGAAGCAGTATGCCGTCTTCCTGGTGGTCTTCCTGATTCACAACTACATCCTCGCACCGCTCATCATCTACAACCGTCGGCGCGGACTCTACGTGGCCGCCCTCGCAGCGGTTCTCGGCGTCTTCACGCTCTATCAGTGCAACACGCGCCCTGCGCCCCCCGACGAGTTCCGCCACAGGGCCGAACACCCGCCGTTTCATCACGGCCACGACCAAGAGCAGGCGTTCGATGGCGACTTCGGCCATCCCTTCGGCGAGGAACCGCCTGCCGACGAGAAGGGGCCAGGCCCCCGACATGGCGACCACAAGCCGCCCGTAATGATTGGCGAGCGCGAGGTGGTTTCGCTCGTGGTGCTCATCCTCATGCTGGGCATGAACTGGGGCGTGAAGCTGTTCTTCAAGCACCGCGACGACCAGAAGCGCATGGACGAGCTGCAGAAGGAGAACCTGGCGCAGCAGTTGGAGTATCTGCGCTACCAAATCAATCCCCACTTCCTCATGAACACGCTCAACAACATCCACGCCCTCGTCGACATCGACGCCGAGAAAGCCAAGGAGACGATTGTCGAGCTGTCGAAAATCATGCGCTTCGTGCTCTACGAAGGGGCCAAGACCACCGTGCCCCTGCAACGCGAGCTGGGATTCTTGGAAAACTACGTCAGACTGATGCGCATGCGCTACACCGACAAGGTGCAAGTCTGCCTGCAGATGCCCACATCGATACCCGACTGTGAGGTGCCGCCGCTGCTGCTCATCACCTTCGTCGAGAATGCCTTTAAGCATGGCGTCAGCTATCAGCAGCAGACGGTCATCGACATCAAGGCCGACGTGAGCGACCGACAGCTACACTTCACCTGCCGCAACACCAAAACGCCTCAACCCGCACAGCACAGCGAGGGCGGTGTGGGCCTGCAGAACGTGAAGCGCCGCCTCGACCTCATCTATGGCGACCGCTATACGCTCACCATCGACGATGCGGCCGACAATTACAATATTTTGCTCGTTATTCCGTTATAACGACACACCGGAATAACGATAAAAGAAAACAACCATGATTAGAGTACTCGCTATCGACGACGAGCCGCTGGCCCTACAGCAACTGGTAGGCTATGTCAAGAAAATACCCTATTTGGAACTGGTAGGCCAGTGCCAGAGCGCCATCGAGGCACGAGAGCTACTGTCGCAAGAGGTGGTCGACGCCATCTTCTGCGACATCAACATGCCCGACCTCAACGGCATGGACTTCGTCAAGTCGTTGGCCGTGCCGCCACTGGTGGTCTTCACCACCGCCTATTCCGAGTATGCCGTCGAAGGCTTTAAGGTCAACGCCGTCGACTATCTGCTGAAGCCCTTCGGCCTGAACGACTTCCAACGGGCTGCCGAACGGCTGAAGGAGCGTTTGGCCCCCACCCCCCAGCCTGCCGCCACCGACGAGCAGTCTGCCACCATCTTCGTGAAGACCGACTACCGCATGGTGAGCGTCGCCATTGCCGACATACGCTACATCGAGGGCATGAGCGAATACCTGAAGCTCCACGTAGAGGGCGAGCCCAAGCCCATCATCACCCTTCTGGCCATGAAAAAGCTGGAAGAGCGACTCCCAGCTTATTTCATGCGTATCCATCGTTCCTATATCATCAACCTGAAGAAGATACAGGAGGTAAACAAAAACCGCGTCATGCTCGACCGCGACACCAGTCTGCCCATTGGCGACAGCTATCGCGAAGCCTTCGACCGCTTCCTCAACGAGAATTTCTTGGGGAAGTGAGCCGACTGCTTATACTGCTTGTAAGTCTTAATGTCGTAGTACTGCGTCATAGCGCCAGCATCGCTTTCTTGAACTCTTCGAACGATTCGTAGGTCGTTCCTTTGTCTTTGCCGCTGCGCACGTCCTCAATGGCCTTCATCGTCTTGTTGTTTAGATACTCGCCTGTCTCGGGGTCGTACAGGCGAGGCTTTTGTGCAGCTGACTTAGCAGGCTTGATGTCCGTCACGCCGCGCAGCATACGGATAGCCCGCGTCACGTTGGCTATGTTCGTGCTGCCGTCAACAGTGACGAGCAATTGTCTGGGAAATGTCATTGTTGCCATAATTATGTGCATTAAAGTGTTATAACTGCTGCAAAGGTATAAAAAATTGCGGAATACGAGCGGCTTGAGTATAAAACCTTTCTTTTCATTGTCTCTGAATTGAATTAAAATTGTTAATAAAAAAATGTTTGTTTCTTAGTGTCTGTCGCCGTCCCCACCGCAGTTGTCCGACGGGGACAAAAAATAAGCCGACTTCTCTTGTGTGAATACAAGAAAAGCCGTAAATTGACACGGACGACCCGCGCGTAGAATAATAGGTGTTACTGTCTCTCTTATATTATAGGCGAGCGCCTGTGAGAGAGAGTAGCAAAAATATTGGAATGGCCAAATGTTTCGGTCATTCTTTTCGCTGTGTTGTGATTATTTAACGTCTCTCTACGTAGCATAAGCTAAAATGTGTATTGAGTTTCTGTGTTTTAAAGTTCCACGCCGCCCTCGCTGGGTGTGCGAAACTGGAAGGTGGTCTTGCCGTCGGCGTTGGTGATGAGGAAGTCGCCAAATACGA
>CAMOTK010000230.1 GCA_946625715.1 uncultured Prevotella sp.
CGGCTGGCGTGTTGGAAGCCGAGAAGATGTAGGTGCGGCAAGTGTGGCGCAGGTAGTTGATGGTGTCGAAATCGCTTGCAATGAAGCCACCGATGCTGGCCAGCGACTTGGAGAACGTGCCCATGATGAGGTCGACATCCTTAGTCAGGCCGAAGTGGTCGCAAACGCCGCGGCCCTGACGACCGAAGACGCCGATGCCGTGGGCCTCGTCGACCATCACCGAGCAGTTGTACTTCTTCTTCAGGGCGATAATCTCGGGCAGCTTGGCCAGGTCGCCTTCCATCGAGAACACACCGTCGACCACAATCAGCTTGATGGCCTCGTGGGGCAGACGCTGCAGCACGCGCTCCAGGTCTTCCATGTCGTTGTGCTTGTAGTGCAACTGCTTGGCAAATGCCAAACGACGACCGTCGACGATAGAAGCATGGTCGCGGTCATCGCAAATCACAAAGTCGTCCTTGCTCAGCAATGCAGGGATAACACCCTGATTGACGCTGAAGCCCGTAGACATACAGAGGCAGTCGTCCTTACCAATAAACTCTGAGATTTCTTTCTCTAACTGAACGTGAATGTCAAGCGTACCGTTCAGGAAACGGCTGCCTGCGCAGCCAGAACCGTACTTGTCGAGTGCAGCCTTCGCAGCATCGATGATGCGCTGGTCGCCTGTCAGACCGGTATAGGCATTTGAGCCAAACATGAGCACCTTGTGGCCGCCCATTTCTACTTCGGTAGCCTGCTTGCCAGTGATGGCGCGGAAATAGGGATACACTCCCTTGGCCATGAACTTCTGAGGCTCACGATAGCTCTTAAATCTTTCTTGTAATTGTCCCATTTCAATGGATGTTAAGTTTCAGCCTGCAAAGTTACACAAAATTCTCCAATTCGTGCACATTTTTCAAAAGAAATGTATCTTTTTCGTAATTTTATCGTCACAGAGCACACTTTTTCATATAAAATTTGTACTTTTGCAACCATGACGAACGACAAAAAGATGACAATTACGTTTATTGTCAACCCCATTTCGGGCACGCACTCGAAAGCCGAACTGCCCGAACTGATAGAAAGCACACTCGACGCCAACCGCTTCGAGTGGCGCATCATTCAAACCGAATATGCCGGACATGCGGCCGAGATTGCCCGACAGTGTGCCGCCGATGGCGTCGACATCTGTGTGGCCGTGGGCGGCGACGGCACCGTCAACGAAGTGGCGCGCTCGCTGGTGCACACACAGACGGCCCTGGCCATCGTGCCCTGCGGCAGCGGCAACGGACTGGCCCGCCACCTCTGCCTGCCCATCGACATGAAGAAGTCGCTGCGCATGATTAACGAGGCCAAGATTGAGGCGTTCGACTACGGCGTCATCAACGGTCTGCCCTTCTTCTGCACTTGTGGCATGGGCTTCGACGCCTTCATCTCGCTGAAGTTTGCCGAAGCTGGCAAGCGCGGCCCCATCACCTATGTGGAGAATGTGCTGAAAGAAGGGCTGAAATACCAGCCCGAAACCTACGAGATAGAAGATGAGACAGGCGCCGTGCACTACAAGGCCTTCCTCATTGCCTGTGCCAATGCGTCGCAATATGGCAACAACGCCTACATCGCACCGAAGGCCTCGATGATGGACGGCGTGATGGACGTTATTATCATGGAACCCTTCTCGGCGCTCGAAGCGCCGCAGATAGCCATCGACCTGTTTAACAAGACGCTCGACAAGAACTCGAAAATCAAGACCTTCCAAGCGAAGAAGATTCATATCCATCGCGAAAAGCCAGGAGCCATACACTTCGACGGCGACCCCATCATGACCGATGCCGACGTCGACGTAGAACTGCAGCACTTAGGCATTCGCATCGTGACCAACCCCGAGGCTATTGAAGACCAGCCCCACCCCAACCCTGTGCTGAACGCGTTCTCCGACCTGTTCAATAATATAAATATTGTACGCGAAGATATTGAGAAGCGCGGGCGGCGCATACATGCCATCAACAAGCTGATGCTCCGCAAGCTCAGCAAACTGTAGGTCGACGATGATTCAAACGCTGCTCACCGCCATCTTCCTCTGTGCCGCCGTAGGCTATGCCGCATGGCGCATACGTCAGGCTTTTCTGCACGCCGACGACCCCTGCACGGGCTGTCAGGGCTGCGAATTGAAGCATCTTGCAAAAAAAAGTGGGCGAAAACCTTGCGAGAATCAATAATTCTTTGTACCTTTGCATCCGCAAACAACTAAGGTGCCTTGGATGAGTGGCTTAGTCAACGGTCTGCAAAACCGTCTACAGCAGTTCGAATCTGCTAGGCACCTCAAAAAAAAAAGAACCTCGGAAGCACTGCTTCCGAGGTTTTGTTTTGTTAAGATAATTCCCATCAGCCATTCATCGACATCAGGAACTCTTCGTTGTCGCGACTCTGCACCAAGCGGTCGCGCACGGTGTTCATAGCTTCCATAGGATTCATCTCGGCAATGAACTTGCGGATAATCCACATGCGGTTGAGCGTGGTGGTATCTTGCAGCAAGTCGTCGCGGCGCGTAGAACTCTGCACGAGGTCGATGGCCGGGAACACGCGCTTGTTGCTCAGAGCGCGGCTGAGCTGCAGTTCCGAGTTGCCGGTGCCCTTGAACTCCTCGAAAATCACTTCGTCCATCTTCGAGCCGGTATCGGTCAGTGCGGTAGCAATGATGGTGAGCGAACCGCCGCCCTCGATGTTACGGGCAGCACCGAAGAAGCGCTTAGGCTTCTGCAGCGCGTTGGCGTCGACACCACCCGTGAGCACCTTACCAGAAGCGGGGCTTACGGTATTATAGGCACGTGCGAGGCGCGTGATACTGTCAAGGAAAATGACAACATCGTGACCACATTCAACCATACGCTTAGCCTTCTCGAGCACGATGCCCGCAATCTTCACATGACGGTCGGCAGGCTCGTCGAACGTAGAGGCGATGACTTCGGCATTGACCGTGCGGCTCATGTCGGTCACTTCCTCAGGGCGCTCGTCGATGAGGAGCATCATGATGTAAGCCTCGGGATGGTTGGCGGCAATAGCGTTGGCAATGTCCTTCATCA
>CAMOTK010000231.1 GCA_946625715.1 uncultured Prevotella sp.
ATGACTATGAATAAATATCTTAAAGCCTCGCCCTGGCATGTGCTCGTCAACCTGCTCATAGCCTACGTCTGCTATGAGGCCTGCCGACTGGCTTTCTTCTTCGAAAACTGGTCGTTCTACAGCGCAACCATGACCTGGGCCAACTTCTGGCAGCTCTCGCGCGGCGGACTGCTCTTCGACACGGCAGCCATCTGCTTCACCAACAGCCTCTATCTCGTGCTCGCTCTCTGGCCCTTCTGGCAGCAGAACCGCGTGTATCGCACCGTCACCAAGTGGGCGTTTGTGCTGCCAAACACCGTGGCCGTGGTCATCTGCCTGATGGACAGCGTCTATTTCGGCTTCACCCAGCAGCGCGTCACGGCCAACGTCTTCACCGAGTTTCAGAACGAGAACAACCTGGGCCGCATCTTCGGCGTAGAACTGCTCAGCCACTGGTACTTCCTGCTCCTGGCCGTGGTGCTCGTTGCCCTGCTCTATAAGGGCTACCGCACGGCTAAGGTTGTCAACCGCATCACCCATGCCGTGTGGCTGCTCATCATGGTGCCGCTGGCCATTGCCGGCATGCGCGGCGCCACATTCCGCACGGCCACGCGCCCCATCTCCATGAACGATGCCTATCGCTATGCTGACAAGCCGGCCGACACCTATGTGGTGCTCAACACGCCCTTCTCGCTCATCAAGACCTTCGGCCACAAGGGCATTGCCACGCCCCGCTTCTTCGACAGTCAGGCCGAGCTCGACAGCATCTACTCGCCTGTGCACTACCCCGTCGAGGGCGCTGTGCCGCAGAAGAAGAATGTGGTGATTCTCATCGTAGAGAGCTTCGCCGAGGAGTTCATAGGCTCGCGCAACCGCCATCTCGACGGCGGCAAGTATCGTGGCTACACGCCCTTTGCCGACTCGCTGCTGGCCCAGAGCCTCACGTGGGAGCACACCTTCTGCAACAGCTGGACCAGCATCGATGCCATGCCTGCCGTGCTGGCCTCTATCCCGCAGATGTTCGACCCCTTTGTGCTCTCGCCCTTCTCTGTGAACAAAATCAACAGCCTCGCCACCGAACTGGGCAAGTGGGGCTACCAGACGGCCTTCTTCCATGGCGCCGAGAACCAGTCGATGGGCTTCCATGCCTTCTCGCAGGCCGCCGGCTATCAGCACTACTATGGTCGCGAGGAGTACTATGCCGACAAGCGCTTCGGCGGAAAGAACGACTTCGACGGCACTTGGGGCATCTGGGACGAGCCCTTCCTGCAGTACTTCTGCACGAAGATGACCGACATGAAGCAGCCCTTCCTCACCACCGTCTTCACCCTCTCGTCGCACCATCCCTATGCCATACCTGAGAAGTATAAGAACGTGTTCAAGGACGAGGGCATCCACAAACTGCACAAGTGCATACGCTACACCGACCATGCCCTGCGCCGCTTCTTTGAGTCGGCCGCCAAGCAGCCGTGGTACAAGAACACCATCTTCGTGCTCTCGGCCGACCACGCCAGCAGCAAGACCACCCATGCCGAGTATAAGACCGAGGTGGGCGACTATCGCATTCCCATCCTCTTCTTCGACCCCTCGGGCCAGCTGCCGCGCGAGTGTCGCAAAGGTGTGGCCCAGCAGATTGACATCATGCCTACGCTGCTCGGCCACTTGGGCTACGACCGCCCCTACATTGCCTTTGGCATCGACCTGCTCAACACGCCGGCCGAAAAGACCTGGGCCTTCAACTGGCACCAGTGGCCGCAGTTCATCCAGGGCAACTACTCGCTCATCACCGACGGACAGCACGTCACGGGATTCTACGACTACGTGGGCGACCCCTTGCTGAAGCACAACCTCAAGGACAAGGGACTGCCCCAGCAAGACAGCATGGAGCGACAGCTGCAGGCGTTCATACAGTGCTATATGCAGCGCATGAAAGCCAACGATGTGACAATGGACAATCAGAAAAAGGAGAATAAACAATGATGTGGATGATTCTTTTCTTGGTGCTCCCTCTGGCCGGACTGGCCTATGTGGGCTGGCATGTCTACATCCTGCTGCCGCTGCCTGCAGTGTGGCGCTGGGTGATTGTGGCGCTCGGCGTGGTGTCGTTCCTACTGCTCTTCATGAACCTTTCGCGCAGCACCGACCGTCTGCCGCTCTGGCTGGCACGCTGTGTCTACAACGTGGGCAACTCGTCTATCTTCGTGTTGCTCTATCTGTTCATGCTCTTCATCGTGCTCGACGTGTTGCGCCTGGTGCGCATCGTTCCCTCGGCATGGCTCCACAACAACTGGTGGACGGCCGCCGGCGTGCTGGTGCTCATCGGCGGCATCTTCGTTTATGGCAACCTGCACTATATGCACAAGGTGCGCCAGCCGCTGACGCTCCACACCGACAAGCCGCTGACGAAACCCGTGAAGCTCGTCATGGCCAGCGACCTGCATCTGGGCTACCACAATCCGCGCCACGAACTGGCCCGCTGGGTAGACCTCATGAATGAAGAGCATGCCGACGCCATCCTCATTGCGGGCGACATCATCGATGGCAGCATCCGTCCGCTGACTGAAGAGCAGATGGCCCAGGAGTTTCGCAGGCTCAACGCGCCGGTCTATGCCTGTCTGGGCAATCACGAGTACTACAGCGGCGAGCCCGAGGCCCAGCGCTTCTATCAGGAAGCCGGCATCCACCTGTTGCAAGACGCTGCCACCGCCGTGGGCGACCTCTGCGTCATCGGGCGCGACGACCGCACCAACCGGCACCGCAAGGCGTTGGGCAAGATTATGGCGGAAACCAGCGATTCGTTGAAACAAAAGTATATGATTCTGCTCGACCATCAGCCCTACCACTTGGAGCAGGCCGAGCGCCAGGGCATCGACTTCCAGTTCAGCGGTCATACCCACCACGGCCAGGTATGGCCCATCTCCTGGATTACCGACATGGTCTACGAGTGTGCCTTCGGTGCCCACCAGCGTGGCCGCACGCACTACTACGTCAGCAGTGGCCTCGGCATCTGGGGCGGCAAGTACCGCATCGGCACCCGCTCAGAGTACATCGTTGCAACTGTCGAGTAAG
>CAMOTK010000232.1 GCA_946625715.1 uncultured Prevotella sp.
CATGCTATCGCTACTGTTGTGGCAATGGCTGCTATGATTGACCAACTCATCGTTCTCTTGATTTTCGGCTGCGAAATTAGTCTTTTTCCCCGAAAAAAAAGAAACTTTGCTGTGCTTTTTTTTTGAATAACAAAAAAATTATTTGGAATTATCGATATTAATGCGTATTTTTGCAGCAAAATAACATACATCCAGATTACTGATGCAGAATATAAACGACTCATAAACAACTATCAACAATGAAACAGATACTAACCATTTTCGCCCTGCTGATTTCAACGACTCTGCATGCACAGTATCAGCAGGCGCAGCCCAAGGGCTATAAGGCAAATGATCCTTTGGAGACGTTCGCTGCCCAGCGGCGCACGCTGTGGAACTTCGACTGGCGGTTCCAGTTGGTGAACAAAGAAAACAAAGAGACCGACTTCGCCTCGCCGTCGCTCGACGACAGCCAGTGGCGCACGCTCGACCTGCCCCACGACTTCCAGATGGAACAGCCGTGGACGAAGGACGGTGGCGGGGCGCGTGGATTCAAGCCGATGTGCGAGGGCTGGTATCGCAAGACGTTCTTGGCCGACACGCTGTGGCGCGGCAAGTTGGTGACACTCGACTTCGGCGGCATCGTCTATTATGGCGATGTCTATCTGAACGGCCATAAGATTGCCTCCACAGAGTATGGCTATGTGGGCTTAGAGGCCGACCTCACCCCTCATCTCAGGCTGGGCGAGCAGAACGTGGTGGCCGTCTATGCCTCTACAGGGCCTAAGAATGGTTCGCGCTGGTACACGGGGGGCGGTCTGTTTCGTGATGTTTATCTGGAAGTGAAGAACCCTACACACATTGCACGCCACGGCGTGTTCATCACCACGAACGACAACCGCGAGGTGAACATACAGGCCGAAGTGAGCGAGTGGCAGGGGCACAACGTCACCCTGACTGCCCGCATCACCGATGCCGACGGCACGGTGGTGGCCACGACCACGGCTGACATGCCTCGGTATGAACGCCACACGACTGTTGAAGTCCCCTTCCCGACCATCACACTTAGCAATCCGCATTTGTGGTCGCTCGATACGCCTTATCTGTATAGTGCCGACGTTCTGGTCTATGACGAGGGCGTGTTAGTAGACTCGGTGCGCCAGCAGTTTGGCGTGCGCACCCTGGAGTTCTCGCCCGCGTTCGGCTTCCGCCTCAATGGTCAGAAGGTATTCCTGCAGGGCAACGCCGGACATCACGACCTGGGTGCCCTCGGTGCCGCTGCCTATGAGCGGGCCATCGAGCGCATGATGCTGCGTCTGAAGTCGTTTGGATATAACTGCATCCGCTGTTCGCACAATCCCTACAGTGAGTCGTTCACCCGAGTGGCCGACCGCGTGGGCATGCTCATCGTCGACGAACTCATCGACAAGTGGAGCGACAAGGACTACTGGGGCGGCCGTCAGCCCTTTACGCACGTCTGGCCCGGTCTGATTATGGAGTGGGTGAAGCGTGACCGCAACTCGCCATCGGTCATTCTGTGGAGCCTTGGCAACGAATTGCAGGTGATGGAGAACTGGACAGGCTACAGAGGACTGAACGACTGGGGCGTGACGATGTACCGCGTGATGGATCCTGTGGTGAAGCGTTTCGACCCGACGCGCCTGACCACCGTGGCACAGTTTCCCGCCCGTGCCGGGGCCATCGGCCATCGTGCTCGCGAGTACAAGGATTACACCGTGCCGCCCGAGCTGGCACAGGCCACCGATGTGGCTTCGCTCAACTACCAGTCGGCATGGTACGATGAGTTCTACCACCACTGCCCCGACCTGAATATCTTCCAGAGCGAAGCCGAGACCTCCAACCTCCTGGCTCCTTATTATAATATGCAGCGCGACCGCTCCATCGGCATGGCTTACTGGGGGTCGATAGAATACTGGGGCGAGTCGAACAGCTGGCCGAAGAAAGGCTGGAACTACTCGTTTTTCGACCACACCATGCAACCGTATGCCCAGGCCTGGCTCGTCAAGTCGGCTTTCATCGAGCAGGAGTCAACCGTGCGTGTGGGCGTGCTCGATGCAAAAGGCGGTGAGAGCGTCGACTGGAACGATATTCAGGTGGGGCGCGTGCCCATCCTCGACCACTGGAACTTTCCCGACTCCTCGCTCCACACGCTCATGGTCTATACCAATGCACCGCAGGCAGAACTCATCGTCAACGGGCGCAGCCTTGGCACAAAGCCCAACGAAGGGACGGACCGCCGCCGCAACGTCATCACCTGGACCGATGTTGACTATGGCCGTGGCGGCAGCATCGTCGCCATTGCCCGTGATGCTGACGGCCGTGAGGTGGCCCGCCACCAGATTGAGACGGCAGGCAAGGCCGTTCGACTGAACATTGAGGCCGAAAACATCGAATGGAAGGCCGACGGCATGGACCTGCTCTATCTGAACGTCACCGCCACCGACTCCAAAGGTCGCGTCGTTCCCTCGTTCACAGAACCGCTCACCGTCACCGTCAGCGGCCCTGCCACCATCCTTGCCCTCGACAATGGCGACCACTACACCGACGAACTGTTCCGCGACGTCACCACCAAGCAGATGCGCGCCGGCCGCATGCAAGTCATCCTGCGCAGCCAGCGCAAGGCCGGACGAGTGGACATAACGGTTTCAACACCTCAAATGAAGAAATCTGTTAAAGTACAAACCAGATAACCGACCTATGGTCCCAACAACGATGAAGATGAAAACTAATATATTCGATTTATGGGTACATGGGCTGCCAAAGTCGCTTCATCTTGGCGTATGTCGCAAGACATCCGTCCGCGCTGGTCGTCTGTGAAGGACATTATCGAGCAGAACCTCTATCTCTCAGCCTATTGTCGCGACGGTCACTACAACGACATGGATATGCTTGAGGTGGGTCGGGGCATGAGCGAAGAAGAAGACCGCACTCACTTTGCCGTGTGGTGCATGATGTCTTCGCCTCTGCTCATCGGTTGCGACTTG
>CAMOTK010000233.1 GCA_946625715.1 uncultured Prevotella sp.
GAACCCCCATGAGACAGCCCCTTTCCACACAATAAATGCACACCGTGGCGCGTTATAATAGGCAGAATGAAGCGACTGCTCTTATACCTCTCTGCCCTGCTGCTCTGCTGGGCCTGCGCCGACGACGATGCGTTCACCACCAGCTCGTCGGCCCGACTCGTGTTCTCTACCGACACTGTGCGGCTCGACACCGTCTTTGCCACCGTCCCCTCGCGCACCTACGACTTCTGGGTCTACAACCAAGCCAACAAAGGCGTCAGGCTCGAAAGCGTCCGACTGCGCAGCGGCAATCAGACGGGCTTTCGCGTCAACGTCGACGGCGCCTATCTCGACAACGCTCTCGGCTCCATTGCCACCGGGCTGGAGCTGCGCAAGGGCGACAGTCTGCGCGTCTTCGTCGAGCTCACCACGCCCGAGGTGCTGCAGCAGGAGCCCCAGCTCTTTGAAGACGACCTCGTGTTCCGCCTCGAGAGTGGGGTAGAGCAGAAGGTCAACCTGCGCTCCTACGCCTGGGACGCCATGCAGCTGCGCGACTGGAAGGTCACGGAGAACACTACCTTCGAGTCTGAAAAGCCCGTCATCGTCTACGGAGGCATTGAGGTGGCCGAAGGCGTACAGCTCACCATCCGCAACACCACGCTCTACTTCCACGACAGCGCCGCACTCAACGTCTACGGCACGCTCGTGGCCACCAACACCGTGATGCGCGGCGACCGCCTCGACCACATGTTCGACTACCTGCCCTACGACCGCGTCAGTGGTCAGTGGGAAGGTGTACGTTTCCACGAACAATCGTTCGATAACTATCTCTATCAGACCGAGATACGCAACGCTCACGGCGGCATCGTATGCGACTCTACTGCCTTCGACCGCAACCGCCTGCGCCTCTACATGGAGCGCTGCATCGTGCACAACTGCGACGGACCGGGACTGAGCGCCAAGAACTCGTACATAGGCATGCTCAACTGCCAAATCACCAACACACAGGGCGACTGCCTGGCCGTCTACGGCGGTGCCCTCGTGATGGCCTACTGCACCCTGGCCCAGTTCTATCCCTTCACAGCCGAGCGCGGCGTAGCCCTGCGCTTCAGCAACAGGCTCGACGGCTACGACTATCCGCTCTACGCCATGAACTGCACCAACTCGCTCATCACCGGCTACGACGACGATGTGGTCATGGGCGAAGCCGGCGACAACGAGGAGTGCCCCTTCGACTACTCCTTCACCAACTGTCTGCTCCGCACGCCCGTGGTCGACGACAGCGTGCGCTTTGTCAACATTGTCTGGGAAACGCCCAAGGACTCACTGCAGGGCAAGCAGCACTTCCAGCTCATCGACGAGGACAACCTCATCTACAACTTCCAGCTCGACTCGCTCTCAACGGCGCGCGGCAAAGCCCAGCACCAGCCGCTCTACAACACCGACCTGCTGGGGCGCCCCCGCAAGAAGACGCCCGACATTGGCTGCTACGAATACTCAGAACTCAGTGAATGACAGCGGCATCAGCTGCTTGATGCCATCCAGCACGTAAATCTTACGGCGTCCGCACAGCAAGATGCGCAGCGCCCGGCCGAAGCGCGTCTCCGTCTCAATCATCACCTGCCGGCAAGAGCCGCAGGGCGACACGGGGTCGGCCGTCAGTTCGCCGTCGGTGCCGCGCGCAGCTATGGCAATAGCCACCACCGGCACGTCGGGATACTGTGCCCCTGCCGCATAGATGGCCGAACGCTCGCCGCAGATGCCCACCGTGAACGCTGCATTCTCCTGGTTGCAGCCCTGTATCTCGACACCATTCTCCAACAGCACGGCCGAGCCCACATGGAAGTGGGAGTAGCGTGCATAGGAACGGCCTGTGGCCTCGATGGCCAGCTCCACCAGATGGCGGTCGGCAGCTGTCAGCTCCTCTGGCTGGCACACCTTCATAATAGATTTAAGTGTTACTTCTTCCATATCATGATATTTTTCTGACGCAAATATACGAAAATATCAGCAATTTTCATTACTTTTGCAAATAAAAATTGCATTTTACATGAAGAGAACCTCATTTTTAACCCTCTTGATGGCTGTTTTTGCCCTTCAGACAAGCGCACAGCTGCGTTGGAACAACACCTGCCAGCAATATATCGACCAGTACTGCGACGTGGCCATCGAGCAGATGAAGCGCTGGCATATTCCCGCATCCATCACCCTCGCACAGGGCGTCTTCGAGAGCGGCGCAGGCAAGAGCGAGCTCACCCGCGTGGCCAACAACCACTTCGGCATCAAGTGTCACGGATGGACGGGCCCCACTGCCTATATGGACGACGACGCCCGCAACGAGTGCTTCCGCGCCTACGACAACGCCTTCGAGTCGTTCGAGGACCACTCGCGCTTCCTGGCCACCGGACAGCGCTACCGCAAGCTCTTCGACCTGAAAATCACCGACTACAAAGGGTGGGCGCGAGGCCTGAAAGCTGCAGGCTATGCCACCAACCCCAAATATGCCGACCGCCTCATTGAGCTCATCCAGCTCTACAAGCTCTACCAGTTCGACACCGCCAAGGGCTACGACAAGTTCATGGCGCAGCGCGGACGCGACCGCATGGTCAACGGCCAGAGCCTGCATCCCATTCACATCTTCAACAAGAACTACTACATGTATGCACGCCGCGGCGACACCTTCCGCACCATTGCCGAAGAGGTGGGCATCTCCTACAAGAAACTGGCACGCTACAACGAGCGCGACCGCGACGACGTGCTCAAGGAAGGCGAGGTCGTATGGCTGAAGAAGAAGCAGCGACGCGCACCAAAGGACTACGAGGAGCGCCTGCACTACGTGCGGCCGGGCGAGTCGATGTACTTCATCGCACAGAAGTACGGCATCCGTCTTGCTTCGCTCTACAAGCTCAACCGCCTGTCGCCCGACTACGACATCCGCGTGGGCGATGCCCTCAAGCTGCGATAAAAATCGAGAGGCGAGC
>CAMOTK010000234.1 GCA_946625715.1 uncultured Prevotella sp.
GAATGAACCAGATGAGTATCAGCGTGTTGGCCACGTTGAACGTGGTGTGGAAGGCAGCCAGCACGAAGCTCAGCTTGGCGGCGTTGGCCAGGAAGGCAGCGGCGCCGACGGTGTCCTTGGTCATGGTGACATCGTAGCCCACCCAGCCGCACACCATGTCGATGAACGGACGGAAGACGAACAGAATCCAGATGACGCCGAAGACGTTGAAGAACATGTGGGCCAAGGCGGCTCGGCGAGCCTGCGTGTTGGCCGACATGGCGGCAAGGTTCGACGTGACGGTGGTGCCGATGTTCTCGCCCATGACCAGCGCAATGCCCTGATAGATGGGCAGTGCACCGCTGGAGCACAGAATCATGGTGATGGCCATGACGGCTGCCGACGACTGCACGCAGAAGGTGAGCAAGCCACCGAGGATAAGGAATATGAGCGTGGTCCAGAAGGAGTCTGGGTCGAACGACGCAAAGAAGTCGAGCACGGCCTGGTTCTCACCGAGGTGCATGTCCTGGCCGGTGGAGCGCAGGATGCCTAAGGCGTAGATGAGGAAGGCCAGACCGAAGAGGAAGTCGCCAATGTAGCGGTGCTTCTTCTGGTAGATGAGAATGATGCCTAAGAAAAAGGCCGGAAAGGCCAAGTCGCTGACGTTGAACGACATACCGGCCGACATGATCCAGGCCGTGAGTGTGGTTCCGATGTTGGCACCCATGATGACCGAGATGGCCTGTGCCAGCGTGAGCAGTCCGGCGTTGACAAACGAGACGGTCATCACCGTGGTGGCTGTTGAAGACTGTACCGAGGCTGTCACCAGCATGCCGGTGAGCATGCCTGTAAAGCGGTTGGTGGTCATGGCTCCCAAGACGTGTCGCAATTGCGGACCCGCCATCTTCTGCAGTGCCTCGCTCATGGTCTTCATACCGAACATCAGCAGGGCGAGGGAACCCAGAAGTTTAAAGAATATCATAAATGACATACAAAAAAAAATAGTGATATTATATAATCTGCCTGCAAAAATACTAAAAAAAATGTAAACAACGACACGTTTCTCACAGAATTTGACTAAATTTACGGCTGAAAACTGTAACTAACCTCTATGGAACAGAACTTGAAAACACTGAAGCTGTTTTGCAAAAACAACAATAAGCAGATTGAAGTGCCCATTGGCACGACGCTCGAAGAGGCCTACGGGCAGCTGGGCGTAGAGATGAAGCACGGTCCGGTATGCGCGCGTGTAAATAATAAGGTGGAAGGCATGCACTTCCGCCTCTACAAGCAGAAGACGGTAGAGTTTCTCGACGTCAGCTCGTCGTCGGGGCTCCGGGCCTACACGCGCTCGCTCTTCTTCGTGCTGTGCAAGGCCGTGCACGACCTGTATGAAGACAGCAAGGTGTGCATCGACATTCCCGTGAGCAACGGCTACTACGTAGACCTGCACATTCGCTATCCCAACCGAGAGGTCATCAACGGCAGCCACAACCGCCCCATCACCATTGCCGACGTCGACGCCATACGCCAGCGCATGGAGCAGATTATTGCCGCCGCCATACCCATCCACCGCCACGAGACCTCGACCAAAGAGGCCATCGAGATGTTCAGAAAGGCCGGCGCAAACTCGAAGGTGCGACTGCTGAGCAGCACCGGACAGCTCTACACCACCTACTACGACATCGACGGCTACAACGACTACTACTACGGTTCGCTGCTGACGAACACCGCGCAGCTCTACCTCTTCGGACTGGAGAAATACTTCGACGGCCTGCTGCTGCGCATCCCCTCGGCCACGAATCCCGACGTGCTGCCGCCCGTGACGCAGCAAGACAAGATGTTCGGCATCTTCCGCGAGCACCATAACTGGCAGAAGATTCTGGGCATGCGCACCATTGGCGACCTGAACGAGGCCATCGCAGCGGGGCGCACCAACCTGCTCATTCAGGTGAGCGAAGCCCTGCAGGAGAAGAAGATTGCGAAGATTGCCGAGGACGTGGCCACACGAAAGAACATCCGCATGGTGCTCATTGCCGGACCCTCGTCGTCGGGAAAGACCACCACGTGCAAGCGCCTCTCGGTGCAGCTGCTCACCAACGGCGTGAAGCCCGTGGACATCTCGCTCGACGACTACTTCGTGGACCGCGAGCATACGCCGCGCGACGAGAAGGGCGACTACGACTTTGAACATCTGCACGCGCTGAACCTGGAGTTGCTGAACGAGCAGATGAACGCCCTCCTTCGCGGCGACGAGGTGGAACTGCCGCGCTACAACTTCCAGATGGGACGCAGCGAGCGCAGCGGCAAACGGCTGCGACTGGCACCCGACGAGGTGCTCGTGGTAGAGGGCATCCACGCCCTGAACCCCGAGCTGATGTCGCAGGTGCCGCAGGACCAGATTTATCGCGTCTATGCCTCGGCGCTCACCACCATTCTGCTCGACTCGCACAACTACGTGCCCACGACCGACAACCGCCTGCTGCGCCGCATCATTCGCGACCACAAGTACCGCGGCGTGTCGGCACAGGAGACCATACGCCGCTGGCCGTCGGTGCGGGCAGGCGAGAACAAGTGGATATTCCCCTATCAGGAGAATGCCGACGCCATGTTCAACTCGGCCATGCTCTTCGAGCTGGCGGTCATCAAGCGTCAGGCTGAGCCGCTGCTCGAGGCCGTGCCCGAGGACAGCGACGAGTATTCCGAAGCCTACCGCCTGCGCAAGTTCCTGCGCTACATCCGCCCCATACCCGAGAAGCAGATTCCGCCCACCTCGCTGCTCCGCGAGTTCCTCGGCGGCTCGTCGTTCGAATACTAAAAAAAGCTGCACCCGAAAGGATGCAGCTTTTTTATTCTCAATTGTAAATTCTCAATTAATTACAGCTTCGGGCCTGCAGCTACGAGAGCCTTACCGGCCTCGTTGCCCTCGTACTTCTTGAAGTTCTTGATGAAGCGGG
>CAMOTK010000235.1 GCA_946625715.1 uncultured Prevotella sp.
TAGGCGTAGATGGCCTTGTGCCAGTACACCTTGTCGGCAATGGTGCGGGGCTGGTCCTGCAGCTGCTTCATCATGGTCTGCATGGCCAGCAGGTTCTTGGCCTCGGGCCACTGCTGATACATGCGGGTGACGAAGTGGCCGGTGCGGATGTTGTCGAGGTTGTAGTCGAGGATGTTGTAACCGCGGATGTCGCCCTTGGCGTTGATCATCGTGTCGGTGTACTCCTGACAGTACTTGCGGATGTCTTCACCGCCGTAGCGCAGGTAGGTGTCGAGCATGCCTTCCAGCTCGATGCCCATCACGTAGCTCCACTTGGGCTTCTTCGAGAAGTCGAGCAGGTACGACTTCGGCACGCGCTTCATCTCGGAGTAGGTGAGCCACTCGGAGTAGTGCTTGTAGGGCTTCTCGATGAGCGAGAGCGAACCGTTGACGTAGAGGTTGTCGTAGGTCACGTCGCGCACCTTGCCCGTGATGGTGTTGCCATCGCTCACGCCGTTGAAGTGGCAGTTCTTCACGTTGATGTCGTAGACGTAAGTGTCCTCGTTCAGACCAATAATCTGTACGCCGTACTGCGACTTCTGGCTGGTGATGTTCTCAATGTTCACGTGGCGCACGATGGGGTAGTTGCCACGGCAGCAGATTTCGTTGGGCTCGTAGTTGAGGTTGATTTTCAGCACCGACTCGCGGCAGACGCCCACCTTGATGTTGCGGGCGTTGATGTTCTCGATGATACCGCCGCGGCAGGAGTTGGTCTTGATGCGTACCACACGCTCCAGCTCGGGCGAGTCCATCACGCAGTCGTGGGCATAGACGTTGTTGCAGCCGCCGCTAATCTCTGAGCCGATGACCACGCCGCCATGACCGTTCTTCATCTCACAGTTGCGGATGATGATGTTCTGCGAAGGCATGGCACGCTCGCGACCGTCGCGGTTGCGGCCGCTCTTGATGGCGATACAGTCGTCGCCGGTATTGAAGTAGCTGTCCTCAATCAGCACACGGTCGCACGACTCGGGGTCGCAGCCGTCGCCGTTGGGGCCGTCGTTAATCATCTTCACACGACGCACGGTGATGTCGGTAGACTTCAGGGGATGAATCACCCAGAACGGCGAGCGCAGCAGGGTGATGTCTTCCATCAGGATGCCTTCGCACTGCACGAAGTTGACCAGCTGTGGGCGCAGAGCGTCCTTGTAGCCGAACACGCGCTGGGGATTGCGCTGACCCTTCTCGTCGTACATGGGCACACCGTCTTCGCCGTTCTTCAGCAGACGGGCACGTCCGCCCTGGTTCTGGGCCACCAGACCCTTCTTGAAACCGAAGCGGGGGTTGCCGCACCAAGGCCACCACGTGTCGTTGGAGCCGCCGCCGTCGATGATACCCTTACCCGTCACACCGATGTCCTTCTGCTTGAAGGCATAGATGCAGGGCGAGAAGTTGAAGCAGTCAAGACCTTCCCACGACGTCTCGACGATGGGGTAGAGCTTGATGTCGTAGACAAACTCGAGCTTGGCACCTTCCTCTACATGCAGGCAGACGCCGTTCTTCAGTTGGATGGCTCCGGTGTAGAACGTGTCGCCGGCCGGCACCACCACGCGACCGCCACCTTTGGCCGAGCACTTGTCGATGGCCTTCTGGATGGCTTTCTGGTTTTTGGCTGCCGGATTGGTGGTCTTGGCACCATACTTCGTAATCAGGAACACTTTGTCCGCAAACTTCGGTTCGCGGATGCTTTGCTCAATCTGTCGGTATTTGGCCTCGTCCCAGCCGTTGGCATAGGACAGCAGGGGCACCAACACGCAGAGCAGCATGAGTTGAAAAGCTTTTCTCATTGGTTAGGTTTTAGTAAAAAATTAGTTTTCTTGTTATTAAATAGGTGACAAAGGTAGTGAAAAAGACTGAAACGGCCAAGGGTTTTAGATACTTTTAAACCTTTTGGCCGTTTCAGTCTTACTTCGACAGAGCGTCGAAAAGTCGGTCGAGCGCTCGGTCGGCATCGCCTTCTTCGTCGAGAAGTGTAACGAATTTTGAACCGATGATAGCGCCGGCGGCATTCTCTTGCGCCGAGGCTAAGGTCTGCCGGTTGCTGATGCCGAACCCTATCATGCGGGGGTTGCGCAACTGCATGGCGTTGATGCGGCGGAAGTAGGCTTGCTTCTGCTCGTCGAACGATTGCTGCGCACCGGTGATGGCGGCCGACGACACCATGTAGATGAAGCCGTCGGTGTGGTCGTCGATGAAGCGGATGCGCTCTTCCGACGTCTCGGGCGTGATGAGCATGATGACGCGAATGTCATATTTCTTCGCAATAGGCTCTACCGTCTCCTGATAGTCTTTGAAGGGCAGGTCGGGAATGATGACGCCGCTGACGCCACTGTCGACGCAACTCTGGCAAAAGGCCTCGATGCCGTATTGCATGATGGGATTCAGATAGCCCATCAGCACCAAAGGCATGCTCACCTCGTCCTTGATGGTCTTCAACTGGGCAAAGAGCGTCTTGAGCGTCATGCCGTTTCTCAGTGCCTTCGTGGCGGCATCCTGAATGACGGGGCCGTCGGCCATGGGGTCGCTGAAGGGGATGCCCACTTCCACCATGTCGATGCCTCGGCGAGCCATTGTGCGGATGACGTCGGCCGTGCCTTCGAGGGTGGGGGCACCGGCACAGAAGTAGAGTGAGAGCAGTTTGCGGTTCGCATTATCTGCGAAAAGTCGGTTGATTTTGTTCATGAGTCTATGGTTTGATGTGTTGGATGAAGGTGCGCAGCAGGTCGACATCCTTGACGCCGGGTGCCGTCTCGAAGCGCGAGTTAAGGTCGATGCCGATGCACAGCGGATGGTGGAAGGCCTTGACGCGATCGGCGTCGTCGGGG
>CAMOTK010000236.1 GCA_946625715.1 uncultured Prevotella sp.
GTTTCAGGACCGCTGAGCAGCAGGTCGGTGTCGTCGCCAAGCGAGGCCACGAGCGAGTAGGTGCCGTTGGTGATGCCTTCGGCGATGGTGCTGTTCGTCGTGAATGATTTTCTGTTGCTCACCCAGACGAGTTCTCCCTTGTCGTCATAGATCTTGAAGCCCACAGCACCGTTGCCCGTGACAATCACTCTCGTGCCGCTCACCCTGAAGGTCAGGGTTGTCAGCTCGTTCTTGCCGAAGTGGGTGTAGGTGCCCAGTCCGTTTTGGTTCTGTTGGGATTCGCCGTCGGCATACTGCCGCTTGGTGCCGGCCAGTTTCGGATCGTATTTCAGACATTCGGCATCGGCATCGATGGTGGTGAGTTCGCCCGTGTCGTTGATGAACATCGCACCCGGAGCCTTGTTGGGATAGCTCTGCATCTTGTCCTTGCACCACTTGATAGCGTCTTCATCGACTTTGTTGCCGCGGATGGGCACGCGCACGAAGAAGTGGGAATAGTCGCTGATGCGGTAGATGCCGTTCTTCGTGTCGTCGAAGTCGCCAGTGGTTTGCACCTCGTCGGAGAAGCCGAAGAATCCCCACATCTTGAAGAACTCGTAGAGGTCGGTCTGCGAGGCTTCGCAGGCGGCCAGTGCCATGCGCATGTATTCGCTGGTCCAGCTGCCCCATGTGCTGGCCTTTCCTTGCAGTTCGGAGATGGTGCGCGAGGCTGTCTGGCGGGCGATGTTGTTGCCGCCGGCCTTCTTGATGCCGCCGTCCATGGCGCGGAGCTTGTCCATCCAGCGTGCGAAGAAGCCGTCGTCGCCCTTCATGTGGAAGTAGAGCCAGAGCTGATACCACAGTTTGTTGGTCAGCCACAGGCATTCGGGTCGGCGCGGGTAATCGACCCAAGCCACACCCTCGTTGAAGTAGTCGTAGGTGTGGTGCTGGGCGCGTCCACGGCTGGTACGATAGCCCCAGATGTGGTTCACGATTTGTGCCAGACCGTTGTTGCTGACCTCAGTGGTTCCGCTGAGGTTGATGGGATTCTGGTGGCCATGGCCTTCCTCGTGCTCGATGACCCACTGTTGTCCTCCAGCTCCGCCTGTGTAGAGCAGGCTGTTGTAGTTGAGTGCGCCGTTGCCCCACATTCCAGGCATGGAGACGCGACCCCACGACCAGTTGGGATTGTTGCCCGAGGCATCGAACACGAGCATAATCGGGCGGTAATAGCCGTCGTTGAATCGCGTGGTCATGAGTTTTTCGAGGTTCTCGAACACGAAGTCCCAGATTTTCAGTGCCCCCGTCATGTTCTCGGCGTTTTTCACGCGGTCGAGGTAGCAGTTCATCACGTGGTACTGCGAGCGCAGGTGCAGGTAGGTGTCGCTGAACATATTCTGCAGGAGCCACTTCCAGTCCTTCTCGGTGTGGCCGCGATTCATGTCGAAGGTGCCGTTGCACGTGCCGCCGACGATGTGAACCTTGATATTGGGATAGTTCGAGAGTTTCTTGTTTGTGTTCGTGCAGTTGTAGGTGATGAAGATTTCGCAGTCGTTCGATGCGACGATGGCGTTGTAGCCGCGCTTCAGCGTGATTTGTGTTCCGTAGAGGTCCACGCCCGACACCAGTTCGGCATAGAGGTGTCCGTCGCTGTCGGCCACATTGGCATTGACGTGCAGGAACACCAGATCGCCCGACTTCAGGCGGATGCCCGTGGGCTGGGTGAGGCGACCGAAGGCTCCGAGGCTGAGCTTGTTGGCCCAGACGCCGGGTTCGGAATAGACCTCATAGTCGTGGATGCGGAAGTCTTTCTCGTACTTGTTCCAAGTGGCGTTGTCGTTCCACTTGTCGTTCTTCACGCGCACGGCCTCCTCGCGCAGTGTGGAGGGCAGGGCACTCATGGCCTCGCGCAGCTCGTCGTCGCTCATCGCGGCGTATTCGCTCTTGAGCTGCGTGCAGGCGTAGTCTTCGTAGAAGTTCGTCAGCTGGTTGGTATAGTTGGTATTGACGGCCTGCTGCAGGTCGTGGATGGCGTCGAAGTCGATTTTGGTTTCATCGACCATGTCCAACATCCATTTCGAGGCGTCGGCGTTGCCTACCCATCCCACCACGTTGTTGCTCTGGTGGGGTGCGGAGTGCAGGGCGTCGTAGGTGTTCGGATTGGCTCCGCTGGTGCTTCTCGATGTCGAGAAAAAGAAGAGCGTCTTGTCGTCGGCGGTCGATGTTCCAACGTAGAAAGTGGCACCTGAGTTGCCCGTTTTCCACTGGTTGCTGGTGCCGGGTGCGCTTGTGATGTACTTTCCGGTGAGCAGGTTCTGGAACTTGTAGCCCGTGCCGTTGGCAGTCAGCAGCCATACTTGGCTGTAGTTCTTCTTGCTGCTGGCCGAGGTGACCAGTCCGCCGCCGCCGTCGGTCATCGACACACCCGAGTTCGTGTAGCTCACCAAGCGGTAGTATTTGCCGCTGGTGATGGTGCTGACGTAGTTCGGGAGTTCGCCCACAGCATCGACAATTTGCCACTTCGAGTTGCTGCCTTCACCCTTGTCGGTATAGACATACGCGCCAGCCCCGCCGCCGTCGTTGGGAGCGAGGTAGCCTTTGCTCGACTTGATATAGACGCAGTCGTCGCCGGCATCGGCGAGTGTCCATGCGGTGCCACCCTTGTTCGAGGTGTTCCATCCGGCAAACTTACCGTTGGTCGAGAGGCTCAAGGTCAGTTCCGTGCCTTTTTTGGTGAACACGTAGCCGCTGCCTTTCTTCGTGATGGTGAACAGCGAGCCTTCGCCTTCCAGCGTTGTGGCATTCACTTGGTTGGTTTCTTCGTAACTATCGTGCAAGAGCAGGTACTTGCCCGACGTGACGTGCTTCAG
>CAMOTK010000237.1 GCA_946625715.1 uncultured Prevotella sp.
CAAGGACCCCCACCATGTCAAGGTGATACTCTAACCAACTGAGCTATGCCGACTTGTCACGTGCGCCTGACAGGACTCGAACCTGCACGTCGTGAAACACCAGATCCTAAGTCTGGCGCGTCTACCAATTCCGCCACAGGCGCGTCTATCTCGCAGATGCGGTTGCAAAGGTACGCTTTTTTGTTGAAACTACCAAATTATTTAGCCAAAAGTTTTCTTGCAAATTCAATTAGGGTGTCTTTGCCTGCCTGTGTGTCGGCATCGGTCTGCTGAACGTTGTGGTCGGGCTCGATGCCAAACTCGGTGCTCTGCCGGTCGCAGTCGTAGGTGGGCACGGCCGAGAAACGCACCACCCAGCCGTTGGGCAGACTGCTGCTGAAGGGCATGCCGGCACCGCCGCCCGTGTGGTCGCCCACGATGCTGACCTGCGGCAGACACTTCATGTACATCACAAACTCGTTGGCGGCGCTGAAGACGTGGCGGTTGGTGAGCACCACGACGGGCTTCAGCCAGCGCAGGTTGGCCGAGGGCGAGAGGTATTGCGGTTCGAGAGCCGAGAAGTCGTTGTGGCCGCGGCCCGTCTTGTGCTGAATGTAGCCCACGAGCGTGCGCTCGCCGACGAAGCGTGCCGCCAGCTTTTCGGCATTGGTCAAGTCGCCGCCGCCGTTCTCGCGGATGTCGATGATGAGGCCGCGACAGAGCAGCATGTAGTTGAGCGCCTCGTCGAGATTGCCCTCGCCGATACCGTTTGAGAAGCTCTCGTAGCGCAGGTAGCCGATGTTGTCGTCGAGAATGCGATAGCGCAGGCCGGCGGCAATGCGGTAGTCGGTGCCCATATAGCTGCGGTAGAGTGCGTCGCTGTAGTTCATGGGATAGTCCTCGTACCACGACCAGTAGCGCGCGAAGTTGTGGGCGGCCGTGAGGTTGACGTGTCCGTCGCGCAGTTCGGCCAGCATGTCGGCCAGCACCTCGAAGAGCTGTTCGGCGTTCATGTGGTCATTCGCGCGTACCTTATATTTATTATATACAGCGTTCCAGTCGAGACCGTAGGCCTGCTGCTTGTAGTCGAAGAAGCAGTAGTGCTCGTCGATGATTTTCCAAAGGGCGTCGAGGTTGCCCGACGGGGAGTCGCTGAACTGCTCCTCGTCGACACACGACGTGGTGAGGCTCAGCAGGGCGATGAGGGCAAAGAGCAGTTTCTTCATGGGCGCAGGTATTTTACGGAGAAGCGCTTCACGAGTCCAATCATGATGCGATGGCTGTAGACGTGGGTCTTCAGGTTGTTGACGTGCGACTGCTGATAGTCGCCTAAGTAGCCGATGGTAAGGGTGGTCGAGCGCGAACAGTTCCAGTCTACGGAGAGCTGCTGGCGCAGGTCGGGTGCGGCCACGAAGGTGGTGGGCACCACGTTGCGGTCGTAGTGGCCGAGTGCGAAGATTTCGTAGTACGACTGGCCGTAGTTGGGACTGAACATCAGACCGACGAGGGGCAAGTCGAGCTCGTAGCGCAGGGCGAAGCGGTCGTGGAAGTGCCAGGTGGCGATGGCCGACGGCATGATGCGCAGGGCGAGCCGGCCCTGAGCGGGGTTGTTGCTGTTGCGCGTGTTGTAGATGAATCCTATGCCGACGTTGGCCAGTGCTCCGGCTTGCAGGCGCAGACGGTCGCCGAAGAGCGTCCAGCTGCGGTAGCGCCCGTAGTAGAAGTTGTAGCTGCCTTCCAGTTCCGACTCGTTGCCGGCACGGTCTTTGGCCGACGAGAAGTTGAACTGATGCTGCAGCACGGTGCTCCAATGGCGGTTGGGCCGACGGCGCTCTGCGACGGTGAGCAGCGAGAGGCCGCTGCCCGAGAACTTCTCCTGCGAGAGGTAGGTGTCGAGAATGGCCGTAGGACCGTAGCCGAGATAGAAGCGCGAGGTGGTGGCAGGCATGGCGCTTGTGTCGGCAGGCGTACTGCCGACCACTGCGGCTTCTTGGGCTTCGGCAGTGATGCTGGACACCAGAAGACAGATACAGAGCGCAATGACCTTTCTCATGATTAGAAATCGAAGCTTAGTTGGTTGCTGTCGTCGTCGGCATGTTTGCGCTTAGATGGGCGGGGGACGATGGGCGCTTCTGCCTCGGCGGGGGCTTCTGCCTCTGTGGGGGCGTCGTCCTCTGCGGGCGTCTCAGGCTCTTCAGTCTCTTCGGGCTCGTCTTCCTGGGGTGCCGGCTCTTCGGGGAAGCGGGTGGGGGGCAGCTCCTCGATAGACTCAATCTGGTAGGTGGTCAGTCGCTTGCCCTTAGCCTTGAAGCCCTTGACGGCAATGAACTGCTCGGCATCGATGTCCTCGCTGCCGCGGAACTCGTCGACGCCGCCGTAGTTGACGCGGATGAGCGGATAGACCACGTCGGTGAGGATGATTTGTTTCGAAGCGGGGTTCTCGCCCAGGTAGTTCTGCTTGCGCTTGCTGGCCTCCATGAGGAAGCGCTTGATGTAGGGATAGCCTTGGTTGTCGGCATCGTAGAGCACGCAGGTCCACACCTTGTCGGGCTGGAACTTCTCGATGCGCAGTATGTTGGGCTCGTAGTGGTTGTTGACGTCGAAGTTGGTGAGATAGAATTCGCCGCCCTCGAGAATGACGAGAATCTGGTCGTCGTCGTAGAACTCGCCCAAGAGGCGTCCGTGCTCGTCGTAGTTCAGACGGTTGACGTCGGGGTCGTACCATACCTTCCGGCCGCCGAGGGTCGAGTGTCCGTGGCTCTTGAGTCCGATGCGGTGAACGGGCTTCTTGGTGAGGATGTTGCCCTTGGCGCCGCGGC
>CAMOTK010000238.1 GCA_946625715.1 uncultured Prevotella sp.
TAATGGTGGTCGACGACATGGCCAGCATGCCGCCCAGGAAGATGCAGTCCATCTTCGACCAACCGAAGGCGTTGCCCACCATCATGCCCAGCATCATCATGCAGAAGATGATGGTGATGGTGGAAATGACGGGCGAGGCGCCCATCTTCAGAATCTTCTTGAACGAGAAGTCGAGGCCCAGGGAGAACAGCAGGAACATCACGCCGATGTCGGCCCAGAGGTGAATGTTCGACATGTCGGCCACCGAAGCCGTGTAGGGCATGTGGGGCGACACGAGGAAGCCGGCCACGATATAGCCCAACACCAGGGGCTGCTTGAGTTTCTTGAATACAATAGTCACGATGCCGGCCACAATGAGCATCAGGGCCAGGTCGCTTATCAATGGGGGAAGAGATGCCATGTCTGTTCTTTTTATTTAGTCGTTATACTGAGCCGTAAGCTCGCAAATCTTGATAATCACCTGCATGGCCTTCTCCATCGACTGGATGGGCACAAACTCGTAGGGGCCGTGGAAGTTGATGCCGCCGGCGAAGATGTTGGGGCAGGGGAGACCCATGAACGACAGCTGCGCACCGTCGGTGCCGCCACGGATGGGGCGCACCTGTGGCGCCACGCCAGCCTCTTGCATGGCCTTCAGCACCAGGTCGATGACGTGCATCTGCGGGTCTATCTTCTCTTTCATATTATAATATTGGTCGCTCACCGTCACCTCTACCGTGCCGTCGCCATACTTCTCGTTCATCTGGCGGGCCACGCGCTGGATGTAGCGCTTGCGGTCCTCGAACTTGTCGCGGTCGTGGTCGCGGATGATGTACGACAGACGGGCCTGCTCGGTCTGCGTCTGCATGCCCGTCAGGTGGTAGAAGCCCTGATAGCCTTCGGTGGTCTCGGGCGTCTCGTCGGCAGGCATCAGGCTCACAAACTCGGCTGCCAGCAGACTGGCGTTCACCATCTTGCCCTTGGCATAGCCCGGATGCACGCTCACGCCCTTGATGGTCACCTTGGCCGACGCGGCGTTGAAGTTCTCAAACTCCAGTTCGCCCACTTCGCCGCCGTCCATGGTGTAGGCCCACTGGCATCCGAACTTCTCCACGTTGAAGTGGTGGGCACCCATGCCAATCTCCTCGTCGGGGTTGAAGGCAATGCGGATGTTGCCGTGCTTAATCTCCTTGTGGTCGCGCAGATAGCACATGGCCTGCACAATCTCGGCTATGCCCGCCTTGTCGTCGGCACCCAGCAGGGTGTGGCCGTCGGTCACAATGAGGTCCTCGCCAATGTGGTTGAGCAGTTCGGGAAACTTCTTAGGCGACGAGACGATGCCTTCGGAGAGCACAATCTCCGAGCCGTCGTAGTTCTTCACAATGCGCGGTTTGATGTCGGCACCCGAGCAGTCGGGACTCGTGTCGTAGTGCGAGATGAAGCCAATCGTGGGCACCTCGTCCTTGATGTTGGCGCGCAGCGTGGCATACAGGTAGCCTTTCTCGTCGAGTTCCACATCGTCGAAACCCTCGTGCTCAAGCTCTTTCTTGAGGTATTCGGCAAAAATAAGTTGTTTGGAAGTACTGGGCACACTCTGGCTCTCCTCGGCCGACTGTGTGTCGAATTTCGTGTAGTTCAGAAACCTTTCGGTAATGTCCATAATGTTCTTTTTTAACAGAAAGATTGATTTTCTGTTGCAAAAGTACAAAAAAATCCCGAAAGGCGTGCATACCTTTCGGGATTTTTTCATTCTGGTAGGGACGATCGGATTCGAACCGATGACCTCTTCAATGTGACTGAAGCGCTCTAAACCAGCTGAGCTACGCCCCTATTGTCGAATTGCGGGTGCAAAGGTAAGCATTCTTTATGAAACTGCCAAAGCAAAGGTGTTAAAATAGTTAAACTTGGAAAAAGAATCTCATTCGTGTGCTGTTTTTTCTCAGAAATCATATACCTTTGCACTACTGAAATCATTTTTTAAAGAGTAAACAATTATGAAACCAACCCTTTTTCTACTTGCTGCCGGTATGGGCAGTCGCTATGGTGGACTGAAACAGCTGGATCCGCTGGGTCCCAACGGTGAGGCCATCATGGACTATTCTATCTACGACGCTATTCAGGCCGGCTTCGGCAAAATCGTGTGGGTCATCCGCCGCGACTTCGAAGAGCAGTTCCGCACGCAGATTCTGGCTAAGTACGAGGGACACGTGCCCTGCGAGCTCTGCTTCCAGAGCCTCGACGCGCTGCCCGAGGGCTTCTCTGTGCCCGAAGGTCGCCAGAAGCCCTGGGGCACCAACCACGCTGTGCTCATGGGCAAGGACGTCATCAAGGAGCCGTTCTGCGTCATCAACTGCGACGACTTCTATAACCGCGATGCCTTCATGGTCATCGGCAAGTTCCTCTCCGAGCTTCCCGAGGGCGCCAAGAACCAGTATGCCATGGTGGGCTTCCGCGTAGGCAACACGCTCAGCGAGAACGGCACCGTGGCTCGCGGCATCTGTGCCAAGGACGCCAAGGGCAACCTGACCGATGTGGTAGAGCGTACCGAGATTGTGCGCTGCGCTGCCGACGGCAGCAATGCCGGCGCTGCCACCGAGGCCATCCGCTATCACGATGGCGACCAGTGGGTGGAAGTGGCCGACAACACGCCCGTGTCTATGAATATGTGGGGCTTCACTCCCGACTACTTCGACTATTCCGAGCAGTATTTCCGCGAGTTCCTCAGCGACCCGAAGAATATCGAGAACCTCAAGGCCGAGTTCTTCATTCCCCTTATGGTCAACAAGCTCATCA
>CAMOTK010000239.1 GCA_946625715.1 uncultured Prevotella sp.
GGAAACGGCCCGGCAGCGATGTGTTCACACACTACACCTCGCAGAACAGCGGCCTCACACACAATAGCGTGTCGGCATTAGCGATGTCGGCACAGCGGGGCGGCTCGGCGACGGGTGGTGCGCGTCAGCAAGAGCTCTACATTGGCACATGGGGTGGGGGACTGAACGTGCTGCCGCTCGACGGTCCGGCAGCCACCGTGCGCCCGCTGCCCGTGGATGCAAGCTACCAGCCGTTGCTGAACTTCATCGGCGCACTACAGTACGACTCCATTAACCAAGCCATCTGGATTGGCAGCAACGACGGCATCTTCTGTTACGACCTCGCAAAGGGAGTGGTGTACGACCCGTTCCCAGGTTGTCGCAACTTCAGAGGGTGCATTGGTAGCATCGTCCTTTCTGACGGCCACCTCTGGATGGGCTGCCTGGAGGGAACCGTCGACATCGACCTGACACGCCGCCCGTTCCGCTATGAGCACTATAAATACCTGCTGGACCACCCCGACAGCCGAATCATTGATAAGATTACCTGTTTCTGCCAGGCCAGTGACGGTACGCTTTGGCTGGGCAGCAACGGCTATGGACTCTACAAGCGCACCGGCGTGAAGAAAGGCCGGTCGACGTTCGCCGCCTACCGCGTGAGCGACGGCCTGAGCAACAACGCCGTGCGCGGCATTGCCGAAGGTCAGAACGGCATGCTTTGGGTAACCACTGTGCATGGCCTTTCGCACTTCAATCCCCGCACCGCAGTGTTCACCAATTACCATGAGGAAGACGGTTTGCTGTCGTCGCAGTTCTATTGGAATTCGGCCCAGCGCGCCCACGACGGCTCGCTCTACTTCGGTTCCGACAAAGGCCTGACGGCGCTCTACGACGCCAACACGGCACCGCCCTACAAGGGACGTCTGCATTTCACCCTACTCACCGTGAACAACCAAATGGCTGAGGCCGGCGGGCCCTACATCAGCCAAAACATCGCGTTGGCGCGCCGTATCACGCTACGAGAGAGCGACAAGTCGTTTAACATTGAGTTTTCAGCCCTGCATTATGGCAATGAGACGCAGGGCATCTACAGCTATCGCATGAAAGGATTCGAGCAGGAGTGGACACCCCTGCCGGCAGGCCAGCACAGCGTGCGATACACCAGTCTGCCGCCCGGCGACTACGTGTTTGAGGTGCGCTATGCCTCTGCCTACGACGCTCCGCCCACTGCCGACGGCGATGGTGCCGAGCAGTTGCAGGTGCCGCACATCAGTATTGACGTCCACGTGGCACCTTACTTCTGGAAGACGTGGTGGTTCCTCTTGCTCCTGGCTACGACGGCTCTGCTGTCGCTGAGCTACTTCCTGCGGCGGATGCACCTGCGTCGGCTGCAGCTGGCGAAACAACAGGAAGCCGAGCGCCTGATGCGACCCATTGAGGAGGTGTTGCGCGAGAGCGAGGACCCCTATGAGCTGCAGCAGCGCATACAAACCATCCTCGACGGTCAGCAGCGCTATTTGGAGAGTTCGAAGAAGAGCGTGGAGGCTGATGTGGAAGAAGCGCAGAAGAACGTGCGCCCGTTCATGGAGCGTGTGATGGAAATCATGGAGAAGAACTACATGAACTCCGAGTTCGACGTCGCCGACTTCTGCCAGCAGATTGGCATGAGCCGTAGCCTGTTGGCGAAGAAGCTGAACGAGCACACCGGGCAGAGCACGAGCCAGTTCATTCGCAGCTACCGCCTCGACATTGCGAAGCAGATCCTGATGCGTGGCGACCACCGTAATATTGCCGAGATAGCCTTCAGCGTAGGCTTCAACGACCCGAAGTATTTCACCCGCTGCTTCACCCGCCAATATGGTGCCACGCCGTCCAGCTTCCTACAGTAGGGGTGCACAAATAAAAGAAAATCCCCCTCCGATACGTTTTGTCCACCTAATAAGTCGTTTTGTCCACCTCTCTACTTATTTTATGGTGTAATTTTGCGGATGTTTAGCGATCTTGCTGAATATAATTTATGCACGTGAAGTGTTGTAGGATACTCACTCTTTTCCTTTACAAACCGAATAACTAACTTTATAACAACAAACTTTAAAACCAACAAGCAATGAGAAAACAAGTATTATTCTCTGCGATGCTGTGTCTGGGTGCCATGTGCGGACTCACCATGATTCCGACCACGGCAGCTGCCGCAGTGGAGCAGCAGCAGACCATCAAGGTCAGCGGTCAGGTTGTTGACCAGGACGGTGAACCACTCATTGGAGCAACGGTCAGGGTGAAGGACGCCGAAGGCGGTGCCGTCACAGACCTTGACGGAAACTTCCAGTTGGATGTTCCTGCCAATGGTGTGCTCATCGTGAGCTATGTAGGATTCAAGGACATGGAGGTGGCCGTGCGCGGTCGCGCCGTTCTTGGCACTATTCAGATGGAAAGCGACGCCATGACACTGAATCAGGTGGTCGTTGTGGGTTACGGTACTCAGAAGAAGGCCGACCTGACTGGTTCCGTTTCGATTGTGAATGCCGAGGAAATGAAGAAGGTTTCGAACTCGAACATCTCGACGATGCTCGAGGGTAAGGTAGCCGGTGTGCAAATCACCTCTGACGGTCAGCCCGGTGCCGACCCGTCGGTTCGCATCCGTGGTATTGGTTCGTTTGGTAGCACAGCCCCTCTGTACGTCATTGACGGCGTGCCCATGGGTACTACCATCCGCGACTTCTCGCCGAACGACATTGAGACCATCCAGGTGCTGAAGGACGCATCGGCAGGTGC
>CAMOTK010000240.1 GCA_946625715.1 uncultured Prevotella sp.
GCAGGACGATGTCGTGGCGGCGCGACTCGGGCGAAACCTTGAGGGCCGTGACCTGACCGTCCTGCAGGGTGGCTTCGACAGTGGTGCCGCCCTTTGCATGCAGACGGAAGTGGACGTCCCACTCCTTCGGCCACGCCGGGAAGAGGTAGAGGCGATTGCCCACTTCTTGCAACAACATCTCCTGCATGCCTATCATGCCCGAACCGCCCCAGTTGTGGTCGGGACTCCAGTCGAAACCCGGGCCCCAGAAGGCCGGGAAACGATATGGCCCGTCGGCGAGCTTTAACAGAGTGAGCCGGCGGGCCTCTTCTGTGAGTCCGAGACAGGCCGCCCAGATATTGTCTTGTTTCCAGCCCACATGCGAGCGGAACTGCTGGGCATAGGGGTCTTGCCAGTAGGTGTTGCGGGCAACGTGAAGGCTGTCGCGCCCAACGCCATACTGGCGCCAAGGATAGACGGGATAGAGCATCGTCGACTCTACGTTCTGCACGCGGGCCCACACCTCGGCCGGCTGGATGCGGCCGTCGCGGACGGGAATCTCGGGCAGACGGGCCAGCAGGGCTGCGTGGCGGTTGTAGAGGGCCGTGTCGTTCTCGCTCTCTGCGTAGTGCATGAGCGCCTCGGTCACAGCCCGCAGACCGGCGACGGTGGACGAGGGGTTGTAGGCCATCTTAAACGTTTCGCCGCCCGAGCCGGGATAGATGACCAGATGGCCGTTGCCGTCGAGTGTCTTCGCTCCGCGCTGCTGAGCCAGATATTTATAGTGCTGGTCGAAGAAACTGAGCACCGAAACAATCATCGGCACATATTTCTGGATGTCCATGTCGCAGTATTCGTGGGCTTCGAGGGCCATCATGCAGAACTCTAAAGCCGTGTCCCACTCGTATTCGAGCCACGCATTGCGCTCCATGCCGGGGTCGAAACCTTCGGGGCGCTTCGTACCGTACTCGGCGTAGTTGGGCAGGCCGTAGTTTTCTATCTGTTCGGTATAGCAGGCGCCGCCGTGGCCCCAGTACACCTCGGAGCGCAGTTCGGCATTGCGCAGGATGCGCAGGTAGAAGTCGAGCTGGGCGTGGAGCATGTCGAAGTCGCCGTTTTTCAGTGCGGGCCAGTAGACCAGTCGCTGGTTCTGTGCGGTATGCACGCCGCCGCCCCAGTTGCGGAAGTCGGCCGACAGCTGGTACTCCTCGGCCTTGTTGACGAAGCAGGGGTCGAACGTGAAGAGGCCGCCATTGAACTTCGTGGGCCACTCGCCGCGGGCATTGCAGCCCAGCATGTAGCGGAAGAGGGTGTAGTTGGCGATTGGCTGAAGGCTGTTGGCTTTTGGGGCTGTACTTGCTGAGCCAAGCGTCCCGCTGGGCCGAGCGGGCTGTTCGATGAAGCTGCGCTGCCAGAACTGATGCCACCACTCGCGCGACAGCTTCTGGTCGCGCTTGGTGTCGACTGCGGCTTCGGTCTGCCGGAGCGCGTGCTGCCAGTCCTGCATCGTGCCCTGCACGGTGGCCATAGCTATCTGTATGTGGTGCCTGCGGGCCTCGCGCTTCGAGCGGAACTGCCAACCCTCGTAGTCGGCATGCTGATAGCGTCCGCGGTTCTTGCCCGCGAACACGAAGTCCTTGGCCATGAGCCGGCCGCCGAAGGTCAGGTCTTTCAGAGGATTATAGAGTTGCGCCTTCACTCCTTCCAGCTTCTGCTGGCGCACGGTGGCGTCGAAGATGGTCTCCTCGGCATTGCGATGTACGAACGTGACGCTCTGCTCATCGTTTGAAATCGCGTCGCGACGGGTGACGATGCCCTTCGGCATGCCAAACTTCCAACTGCTCTGGAAACCCTCGCGCTTGGTCATCGGACGGTCCTCGGTGCGCCATGATTCGTAGGTGACTTCCACGCCCGTTTTTTCTTTTTCTATCGACACGTCGACATGCACAACGGGCTTGTTGACGTCGGCCCATATCTCCACCCACCGCTGGCCGTCGGTGATGCGCACGAAACCGTCGTGGAGCACCAGTTGCTGGCGGAACGACTGCATGTGCAGCGGGTTGGTGAGGTGAACACGGAAACGGCCGAGTTTCAGGAGCGTGTTGTTCTCGTCGAAACAGCCGCTGCGCGAGAGGTAGAAGAGCACGTCGCCATCTTCTACCCACACGTTCATGCCTACGTCGCCGCCCCCGCAGGGCATCGACTCCGACGAATTTTTACTGGGCGTACGCCATTCGTAGTTGGATGGCTGGGCCATCAGTTGCAGGCTTGTCAGCAAGCAAGCCAAAAGGAAAAAACGCGTCATCTTCATATACTTAAATGACGAAAAATAGCGCTTCTTGCCCTCAAAAGCGAGGTGTTTGCGTTTTTTTTCGTACTTTTGCACCCAAATCTCAAAAACAGAAAAAGACAATGGCACTAATCAAATCCTACAAAGGTCTGAAGCCCCGTTGGGGCAAGGACTGCTACTTCAGCGAAAACGCCACCATTGTGGGCGATGTCACGATGGGCGACGAGTGTTCTGTGTGGTTCAACGCCGTGGTGCGCGGCGACGTGGCCCCTATCACCATCGGCAACTGCACCAACGTGCAGGACGGCTCGTGCATCCACGTGACTCATGAGACGGGCCCCACCCATATAGGCAACTACGTGACCATAGGCCACAACGTGACGGTGCATGCCTGCACCATCCACGACCATGCGCTCATCGG
>CAMOTK010000241.1 GCA_946625715.1 uncultured Prevotella sp.
GTATGTCACAGTACCAGAAGGCGGTGCTAACTTTAAGATTGTGTATAAGGGAGAAGCAAATGGATGGAGCGAAACCGCCATCCCTTCGATTGACACTCAGTGGCCTTGGGTGAATGGTGATGAAACTTACAAGGAGTTTGCACTGACTCAAAACGACCTGACCGTTATGGCTGGTATGAACATTTATATCTATAAGGGCGATAACAGCGTGGTCACTAAGGTTACCCTGATTACAGCCGATGAAACGCCAGTGGCACAGGGCGAGCGAACGGTATGGGAAGGCAACGAGCCTATTTCTTGGAATAACGAAGTAGCACCTGGCACTCAGCTTGAAACCCCTGACGGCATCTTTGCCGGTCTGGCCAAAGACGATGTCATCAAGTTATACACCACGACCACCTATGATGAGCCGCAGTATGTCGTAACCTACAAGAAGGGCGACTCTTGGGAATGGACCGACCTGCAGACAACCATCAGCAACGGCGTGATTAGCTACACTGTGGCCGACGCTACGATTGCTCAAGAGATTGCCGACCGCGGTCTGGTCATTCGCGGTCAGGCCTTCAATCTTACAAAGATTACTGTGACCAAGCCCAGCGATACCACGATGATTAGTCAGCATAAGGTCCAGACAGCTGCAGGCAAGGTCTACAACCTGCGTGGTATGGAAGTGAAGGGTCAGCTCCACAAGGGCATCTATGTGAAGAATGGTAAGAAGATAGTTATCAGATAGGTTATAGATGCTTATAGCGCGTGTGTCGGAGAATGGCAAGATTATGTTAGTCGTTCTCCGACTTTTTTTGTAATTTTGCAAGCGTAATCGTAACTAAAAACTAAATAACAATGCGAAAACTATTTCTGATAGGGATATTTGCATGCTCAGCCATGTTGGCTGAAGCATGGGAAGGACATGCGGTGATAGAGACCCCTGCCACACAGATGGTGCTTCATGCAAAAGAGGGGGGCGACATGCGCATGGCCTACTACGGCCCAAAGGTGGCCACACTTGCGGAACTGCAGGCAGCAGGCGCCGATTTCGACTTCTCTGCCCTGCCTGCTTTTGGCACGGTGGATATGGTACACCTGCCTGCCCTGCAGGTGCTGCATGCCGACGGCGACCTGAATCTGGAACTGCACGTGACTGCTTACGACCGCACCGACGCTGGTACGGCCATTCTCCACACCATCACCATGCGCGATAAGCTGCAGCCCCTCACCGTCCGCCTTTTCTACAAAGCCTATAAGGCCGTCGATGTCATTGAGACGTGGACGGAGATTGTTAATGGCGAGAAGAAGCCCGTCACGCTGAAGCGCTTCGACTCCGGACACCTGACGCTGCGCCAGGGCGATGTGTGGCTGACCCACCTGCATGGCGACTGGGCTGCAGAAGCCAACGTCGTTCAGGAGCCGCTGACGCTGGGGTGCAAGGTGATTCGCAACACCGACGGTGCCCGCAACGCTCACATTGATGCCCCCGAAGTGATGTTCTCGCTCGACGGGCGTCCGCAGGAAGCCTATGGGCGCACCATCGGCGCCGCCCTTTGCTGGAGCGGCAACTACGAGTTGCGCGTGAACACCATTCTCAACAAGCAGCACCACTTCTACGCCGGCATCGACCCGCAGTCGTCGGAGTATGTGCTCGACCCTGGCAAATCGTTTGCTACGCCCCATCTGGCACTCGTCTATTCGGAACAAGGCATGGGCGGCGTCTCGCGCACGTTCCATCGCTGGGCCCGCCAGTGCGGCACGCTCCATCGTGGCAACGGGGTGGGAGAGATTCTGCTCAATTCATGGGAAGGCCTCTACTTCGACATCAACGAAGAGCGCATGCTGCAGATGATGGACGACATTGCCAAGCTCGGTGGCGAACTGTTTGTCATGGACGATGGCTGGTTTGGCGACAAGTATCAGCGCAACAACGACTCGTCGACCCTGGGCGACTGGGTGGTCGACAAGAAGAAGCTGCCCAATGGCTTGAAGGCGCTCACCGATGCCGCCCGCCAGCACGGCATCAAGTTTGGCATCTGGATAGAGCCCGAGGCCGTAAATACGAAGAGCGAACTCTTCGAGAAGCATCCAGAATGGGCCCTGCAGGCCAAGGGCCGCGAACTGAAGTTAGGCCGTGGCGGCACGCAGTTGGTGCTCGACATGACCAACCCCAAGGTGCAGGACTTCGCTTTCCAGATTGTCGACGACCTGCTGACGAACTATCCTGAAATCAGCTATATCAAGTGGGACGCCAACGCCTCTATCCAGAATTTCGGTTCGCTCTATCTGCCGCGCAATCGCCAGCAGAACCTCTACATTGACTATCATCTCGGACTGCTGAAAGTCATGCAGCGCATCCGCGAGAAATATCCGCAGGTGGTCATTCAGGACTGCGCCTCGGGTGGCGGACGGGCCAACTACGGTCTGCTGCCTTACTTCGACGAGTTCTGGACCTCAGACAATACCGACGCCCTGCAGCGCGTCTACATTCAGTGGGGCACGTCGCTCTTCTTCCCTGCCAACGCAATGGCCGCCCACATCAACCACTGTCCCTATTGGAACACGGGTGGCCGCGTCATTCCCATCAAGTTCCGTTGCGACGTGGCCATGAGCGGTCGTCTTGGCATTGAGTTGCAGCCCAAAGACATGACCGACGAGGAACGCCAGCAGGTGGAAATCTGTTTCAAGGATTACAA
>CAMOTK010000242.1 GCA_946625715.1 uncultured Prevotella sp.
GGGAGAGAATTGCCGGCTAGAAGACGAATCTAATAGTCTTCCAAGTAGCCTTTGGTAAACATATCGTAGGCAAGTGCCTCCAGCTCAGAGAGTTTCATTTGTCCGACGGCATGCTCAATCTTCTGAATTAGCATGTCGCGCTTGTAGTCGTCGTTCTCGCTCAGGCGAGAGGTAAACCGGTTGCTCATCATCAGGTGCGTTGATAGGTGATTATTACATTCTGATCGTACACTTCACGTTTTTTTACTGTAATATTCGGTGGTAGCGGACAGGCTTCGGTGCCCCGTTTGACGGTGATGGGTGCTGTCTCGACACGTATCTCGTCCCACAGGTCGGCATCGATGAACGACTCGTGGGTCTTGGCACCTCCCTCGACGATGAGCGACTGGATATTCTGTTCGCAGCAGTCGCTGATGAGCTGCTCGATGCTATAGTCTTTGCTCAGCACGAAGCGTCGCGGGTCTTGTCCGCTCCAATGGCGTACGGTGAGTGCCGGATGCTCGCGCTCGTCGGTGATGCGGCCCACCACAATGGCATCCTCGTCGGCCCGCAGACGGTGGGAGAGCATCTGTGTGAACGGCGTGGAGATGGCCAGCGGATGGAAGTTGTCGTCGAGGTAGCCGTTGGCGGTCTGTGCCCACTTCAAGATGATGTACGGGCGATGCTGCTGATGGAACGTGAAGAAACGCTTGTTCAGCTCGCGGCATTCGGCCTCTAGCACACCGACGGTCACCTCGATGCCAGCCTGGCGCAGCTTCTCAATGCCCCGTCCCTGCACTTTCGCAAACGGGTCGACCGTTCCGACCACCACCCGCTTCACGCCTTTGCTGACAATCAGGTCGGCACAGGGCGGTGTCTTGCCATAATGCGAGCAAGGCTCCAGACTCACATAGACGGTGGCCAGCGGCAGCAGATGCTCGTCGCTGGGGCGCACCGACGCGAAGGCGTTCACCTCGGCATGCCCCTCGCCGCAGCGGATGTGGTAGCCCTCGCCGATGATTCGCTCGCGACCGTCGGCCGCTTGTGGGTCGTCAGCCACAATTACACAGCCCACCATAGGGTTGGGACGGGCCGAGTGGATGCCGTTACGGGCCAGCTGCAGGCAGCGGCGCATGTATTTTTCGTCGGTTAATATTTGGTTCATTGTCTGAAATTGATTACTTTTGCATTTGTTATGACCTATCAAGACATCATCCGGCAGCTGTCTGCTCTCTACGAGACTGGCGAGGCAAGAGCCATCGCCCGTCTGCTGATGGAGCAGCGTTTCGGACTGACTATGGCCGATGTTCTGTGTGGCAAAGTTAGTGAATTATCTGCAGACGACCAACAAGAATTGCAGAAAATCATGAAAAGACTGCTGCAGGCCGAGCCCATCCAGTATGTTTTGGGCGAGGCGTGGTTCTGCGGACGGTCGTTCCATGTGGCTCCGGGCGTGCTCATCCCGCGTCCTGAGACTGAGGAACTGTGCCGCTGGGTGCTGGAGAGTGCGGCATCTGATGGCACCAGAACTTCCTCCCCGCGCATATTAGACATCGGGACGGGCAGCGGATGCATCGCCATTACCCTGGCCGCCGAGCTGCAAGGTAGTCGGGTGACAGCGTGGGATATCTCCGATGAGGCCCTCCGTCAGGCTGCTGCCAATGCCCGCAGCACCCTCGTAGAGGTAGTGTTTGAGAAGAAAGACGTGCTTCGGTGCAGTCCCACGGCTGGCGAAGCGTGGGACATCATTGTGAGCAATCCCCCGTATATCTATCGCCGTGAGAGTGTCGCTATGGCCCGCAACGTGCTCGACTACGAACCGCACGAGGCTCTTTTTGCCCCCGGCGATAAGCCCGATGTCATGTATCAGGCCATCTGTCGCTATGCCGGACAAACCCTACGGCCGGGTGGAAGCCTGTATTTAGAGATGAATCCGATGCTCACCGAGGCCGTAGCCGCCTATCTGCCGACGGTGGGCATGCAACAAGTGGAGACGCGTAACGACCAGTTTGGCAAGCAGCGAATGGTCAAAGCCACGAAAACAACGTTATGATATGAAGGAAATCACCGAGCAAGAAGCCTTCCTGCGGCTGTCGGCACAATGTGCACAAGCCGAGCATTGTCAGTTTGAGATGCTCGAGAAGATGCGCCGCTGGGGCGTGACTGAGGAGGCTCAGGCCCGTGTCATGGCCCGTCTGGTGGGTGGGCGTTTTGTCGACGACGAGCGCTATGCCCGCGCTTTCGTGAAAGACAAGGTGAAATACAACAAATGGGGACGTCGCAAGGTGGAGCAGGCGCTCTGGCAGAAACGCATCGATGCTGACATCCGCCAGCGCGTGCTCGACGAGATTGACACCGATGAGTATGTCGAGGTGCTGCGCCCCCTGCTACAGCAAAAACGCAAAAGTACCAAGGCCAACAGTCCTTACGAACTGCAGCAGAAACTCATTCGTTTTGCCCTGGGCCGTGGCTTCGACTTCGATGTCATCCGTGAGTGCTTGGACGTGGATGATGCGGACACGGAGATGTAGCGTCTGAGGGCACTTCTTTCAGTCGTTTTTCTTGTACAGTAACAGACAAGCAAGCTTTCAGAAGATTTTGTCCGCTTAAGGACTAAATCGTGCCTTTCACTCGTTTTTTCGTAACTTTGGA
>CAMOTK010000243.1 GCA_946625715.1 uncultured Prevotella sp.
TTGGCAGCGTCGCCGCCGAGGATATACACATCTGTGTAGAAAAACAGCAGATACATGCAGATGGTCTGATAAATCAGATTCTGCGCCAGGTCGCCCGCACCAAATCCTATGCGCTGCAACCATGAGAGTCTGTAGAAGCCTTTGGCCTCTTGAGTTGTTTGGCTTGTTTCCATTTTTTTGTTGTTATTTTGATTCTTCCTTGTTCTTCCCGTGTGTCGGAGCATCGGCCCCCGGAGGGTATTGTCCTTTCTGTTCCTTGAGTCGATCGGAGATTATTGAGTGTCAGCTCCTTGATTCGCTCGGCGGTTATTGGGCCGTCAGTTCCTTAATACGTTCGGCGGCAAAACGCCCCATCGCCTCATAGCCTTTGGCGTTGGGGTGCAGCCAGTCTTCCTGCCACTCCTCGCGCAGCTGGCTGGGTTGCTGCGGGTCGCGCATCAGCTGGTCGAAGTCTATCACCCCGTCCACCTCCTTGCTGGTGCGCATCCATTGGTTGACGGTCTGCCGGCAGGCCTCCTTAAACAGGTTGCCGTCGTCGTAGAAACATTTGCCGAAGGGCAGGATGGTACCCATCAGCACCTTCACGCCGCGCTTGTGGGCTTTCTCGATGAACGTCTTGTAGGCGTCGATCAGGTTTTTGGCCACCTGCTCCGAGCGGCCTGCACTGCCGCCAATGTCGTTAATGCCCTCGTAGACGATGATGTAGTTGAACTGTCGCTGGCCCATTACGTCGCGGTCGAAGCGCTTCACGGCAGGCTCACTCAGTCCGCCACGTACCACGCAGTTGCCGCCGATACCTAGGTTCACCACCGAATAGCGGGTCGGCTGAGCGCCCTCGTGGCCCAGCAGGTGCTCGTTGGCAATGTCGGTCCAGCGGTTCTGCAGGTTGGTGGTGGTGCCTCGTCCGTCGGTAATCGAGTTGCCGATGGCAGGAATACACTCGTTGCCCCCGCCCAGAATGTCCAGGGCGCAGATGTTGTACCAGTGGTCCAGTTTTTCGAAAACGTTGAATTTCTTGCCGGGCTTGGCCTCACCCTTCATAATGTAAGAAGTGGTGCGCGAGCCGCGGTGCGAGGTGGCATTCACGGGTGTCTTCCCGTAGAAGATGGTTACCGATAGGCGCTGCAGCGGTTTCAGCGCATATTTGGCGGCATCCGAGAAGACGGTCTCGCCGGGTTGGATGGTCACGCTGCGCTTGCCGCCGAATGTCAGGTAGCGGGCCGTGCGCTTCACAATGGCCGTATAGTCGGTGCCGGGCAGGTCGCTGCGCCCATTCTCGTCGGCTGCCAGGTCGGCAATATAGATAGACTTGATTTCAACGGGCTCCTTGCTGAACTCGTTCGAGAGCTGCATGCGCAGCTGGTTTCCCCCGAAGCCCACATGGATGATCTCGCGCAGCGAGCAGTCGGTCAGCTCGGTGGTCTGGGGCATGTCGCCCTTGCCGGTAAACTCCGGGGCCGTGGCCCATGTGGTTGCCCACTGCATGTTGCTCTGGGCATTGGCGGTAAGGGCAAAAAAAGTGAGAAATACGATGACTAGTTTTTTCATGTTGCAAAGATAGCGTTTTCTTTCGAACCAATCTTTTGCAAATGTATCATCTATATTTTGAAATGTATCATTTCTTCCAGTAACCCTTCGCAGGCATCTTCCAACAGTTCAATCACCAGCTCAAAGTCGCTCTCGCCGCCGTAGTACGGGTCGGGCACGGTCTGCTGTCCTGGATGGTGGCGCAGATAGTCGGCCATGCACGTCAGCTTCTCCCTATCGGCGTCCGAGCGTGCTTTCCGTCTCAGGTCGTACATATTCTCCTCGTCCATGCCCACAATCAGGTCGAAGCGGTCGAAGTCGGCGGTGCAGAACTGTCGGGCGCGGCTGCAGAAGTCATATCCGTGTCGTGCGCCGTGCCTCCTCATGCGGGCGTCGGGCAACTGCCCCACATGCCATCCGCCGATTCCTGCCGAGTCGATGTCGAACAAGTGCGCCATCCCCCGCAATTCCACCAGATGCCTCATAATCCCTTCGGCCGCCGGCGACCGGCAGATGTTGCCAAGGCAGACGAAGAGAATGCGTTTCGTTGGGTGGGTTGTCGGTTGCTGATGCTTATTCATGAGTGTTTCCTATGATTGATGCTCGTTGACATTTCGGGAGTTGAGGTTTCCAGTGGGTTGTGTAATACTTGTAGCTTTCCACAAGGTTGTGCAATATTTGAAGTTTTCCTGCAGCGTTGTGCCATTTTCAGTCATCCCACAAGTCGCTGTCGCCCACGCTGCCGTCACGATAGCCGTCGCCATCCTTGTCTTTTGCGCCCCAGTCCCAGATGTGTGAGTCGTGCGTGTCGTTGTAAGGAATGTGTTTGCGCCAGGCATCCGGCTCGTAATTGCCGCCGAGGAAGTTGTCCTTTTTCTTTGGTTTTTTGTCGAAGAGTCCCATAAGCTTGAAGTTTTGTTGATGTGGCAAAGATACGAAAATATTCTGACAACATCAAGAATCATCATCATTAATTCTTTCGTGCGGCCTTTTAAAGATGGTTCATAGTTCAAGGTGCAAGAGGCGTGGTATTGTCTACACTC
>CAMOTK010000244.1 GCA_946625715.1 uncultured Prevotella sp.
GGAAGATGCGCGTAATCTGGCTGTCGCTGGCGCCCAGGTTGCGCAGGGTGACCACATCGTCGCGCTTGTCGATGATGAGCATCGACAGCGACCCGATGATGTTGAAACAGGCCACCATTAATATAAAGGTGAGGAAGATGTAGGCGATGAGCTTCTCAATCTTCATGATGCGGAAGGTGTCTTCCTGCTGCTCATAGCGGTCGAGCACGCTGAAGCGGTCGCCTGCCAGCTGCTTGATAGTACTCTTGGTGCGGTCGAAGTTGCTGCCCGGCTTGAGGCGCAACTCCAGCGAAGAAAGCATGCCCTGCTGGTCGAACAGTCGGCGGGCAAAGCCAATGCTGGTGATGATGTAGTGGGCGTCGTACTTGGTCTGCAGCACAGAGAAGAGCACGCCCGGCGAGTAGAGCTCGTCTTGCTCGAAGCCGCTCTCGGGGGCGGTCATGTCGAGCTGGCCTTGGCGGCGCGGCGCATAGATTTGCAGGGGCTGGTCGAAGCGGTAGCCCGTGCCCAGCAGTTCGGCCAGGCGCACGCCCAGGATGCCGAAGTGCAGGTCGGCGGCATGCAGTTGGTAGGTGCCGTCGCCGTAGAGAATCTCGCGTATGTGGGTCAGCTGGTCGAAGTTGTCGTCGACGCCCTTCAGCGTTATCATGGCCTGTCGGCCCTGGTAGATGGCCAGCGCCTGGTCTTCCACGCACTCGGTGGCCACGTCAATCTCCGGCAGCTGCCTGATTTTGGTCAGCACGGGGTCGTCGGCCGCCACGGTCTTGCCCTTCGTGGGCCTGATTTCCAGTTGCGGGTCGAAGGTGGTGAAGAACGAGGCCACCATGTCGTGGAACCCGTTGAACACGCTCAGCGTGACGATGAGGGCCGTTGTGGCCACGGCCACGCCAATGACCGAGATGGCGCTAATCACGTTGATAGCGTTGGTCGACTTCTTCGAGAAGAGGTAGCGGCGGGCAATGTAGAACGGGAAATCCACGGGAATTTACAAGATTACGGATTTACTATTTACGATTTTTCCCCGATTTATTGCTTCAGCAGTTCGTCAATGCGCTCAATGTAGTCGAGCGAGTCGTCGATGAAGAAGCGCAGCTCGGGCACGATGCGCAGCTGATGGCGCACGCGCTGGCCCAGCGAGTAGCGTATCTGGCTGTTGCTCTTCTCAATGTTCTTCAGCAGCTCGTCGGCACGCTCCGACGGGAAGATGCTCAGATAGGCCGTGCAGATGCTCAGGTCGGGCGATATTTTCGTGCGTGTCACACTCACCATCACGCCGTGCATGGCGCGTGTCTGCTCCTGGAAGATGATGCTCAGTTCCTTTTGGAGCAAACGTGCAATTTTGTTTTGTCTTGTCTCTTGCATACGTCTTGTTTTGTTTGCAAAGTTACGTCAAATTGGGTGAAAAACAAAATAAAGTGGCGTGAAAGTTTGAATATTTCCTAAAAAGTTGTACCTTTGCGGTGGAATTAATAACGTATTAAACCCAAAACCAATATGAAGACATATCTTAAAGTGGCGTTCGCTGCACTCTTGACAGTAGCCGGAACAACGGCAAAGGCACAAGACTACAGCCCCAAGACGGGTGATACCGCAGTAGAAGTACAGTTCAATCCTTTCAACCAGAACGGCAAGAACTTCAGCATCGACGGTCTGAAGTTGCGTTTCTTCCTCAACTCTACCAGTGCGCTGCGCGTGAACGCTTCGTTCAAGATGTCGCAGAAGACCACCCGCGCCGACCTCGACGCTCCCGTGAAAGCCCACTATGACACCGAGGCCGAATACGACGTAGCCGTCGACGCCTACAACCATGCGCAGGACAACTACGCCAAGAACAAGGCCACCTCGCTGGGTCTGAACGTGGGCTACGAGTTCCACTACTTCCGCCACGGCCGCCTCGACCTCTATGCCGGTGCACAGCTCGGCTTCGAGAAGCAGTGGGCCAGCTACACATCGCAGACGGCAAAGGGCTACGACCAGAACGCGTCGACGGGCAAGTATGACACATGGGTCAATGAGATGGTCGAGACCAGCGGCAAGAACGAGCAGGGCGACCGCAGCTCGTTTGCCTTCAAAGGCGGCCTGTTCACGGGCATGGACTTCTTCATCACCCAGAACCTCTACGCCGGTGTAGAGCTGGTGCTCGATGCGCGCCACAGCTCCGCTTCCGACTATACGCAGAAGTACGTCAATTACTCTACGACAGAACAGAAAATGCTTCAGGAGACCCACAAGTATAGTGTGAAAAACAAGTCGTTCGACGTTGCCCTCGACGTCGTTCCACAGATACGTCTGGGTTGGAAGTTCTAAGCTCCTTCCTTCTCTTTTCCCCTATCCGAATCGCTTGGCGGTTCGGATTTTTTGTTTCATTTTTTGCAGAGCATAATAAAAGGTTTCGGCTCCTAAAGAGACCGATATCGTCAATCGTCGACCTTCGTCAACCGCAAGCTATCCGCCATTTCATCGGCTGCGATTCCGTGAGTTTCACTAAGGAAACGCTCAGTTATTGAGACTGTGAATGATGAACTGAAGAATGTATGCCAGATTGA